>NZ_WTLC01000002.1:0-211207 GCF_011378875.1 Pseudoalteromonas sp. Z9A5 | reverse complement strand
GTTTTTGTGTTTTTGTGTTTTTGTGTTTTTGTGTTTTTGTGTTTTTGTGTTTTTGTGTTTTTGTGTTTTTGTGTTTTTGTGTTTTTGTGTTTTTGAAAATATGTCAACTTATACTTCAAACAACACCCAAATGAGGAATTTGGGTGGCAGTCTTACCAGCCACATCTCGGCACACACGTCACAAACTGTGGCTGCTCCCTTCCGGGCCTGACCAGGTTCGCCTGCTAGTGTTGCGAGAGGACCAATAAGACTACCATTGAGGGCCTTGGTTGGCGCGGGAAGGATTATCTCTACTTTTGCTCTGTTATTCAAGGGATAATCGAAAAAGAAAGTGCGATTGCATACTTCATATACAATCGCGGTCATTTAAATTATTTTATGGTTACTATTTACTCTCTAACTGCGCTTTGATGTTACGAAGTGCTGCTTTTACTTTTTTCATGTTTTCTGGACCCATGCGTAAAAGTTGTTTTTGAGCAGCCGGTAAATCTTCCCATTCTGAAAACGCATACTGAAATGTGACTGAATCGCGAAGTAACGGCAAGTCACCTTCAGGCTCTGGCGTATCGAGTAGTAAATCAATTGCATCTTCTAGGGTTTGATTAAATTCGTCATCACCATAACCAATCTCAGTGTATGCATTGTTTATAAGTGGCTTGTACTCATCGTACATACGTACCGCTTGTGCGGCGCTCATGCTAGTAAATATTTTTACATACGGTGTATAACGCTCATAACTATTAGGATCAATTGTTAAAATATCACCTTCTGTTACGGTAAATTTCTCTTCTGGTTTTACTACTGGAGTGTGTTTTGCAGCAACTTTGCCTTTTGCTAGATTATCTATAAACACAACACCACGGCGAATTACATCGTCGGTTACCATTAAGCTCATTACTGAATCACTCAGGTATTCATCCATTTTTGCTACAACAACTGAGTCGCTTTCATCAAGTGTTGGTAATGGTTTTACCTCAGGTACTGGCTCGGCAGGGCGCTGAGTAGGTACGGCCATTTCAGTCGGCTTTTCTGGGGTTACTGATGGTGCATCTACAACGGGATCATTTTCTGGTTTAATCTCCATCATCGGCTGCTCTTCAACAGTTTGCTCTACTTCGGTACGTGTTGAAGTCTCGTCGCTTGGTTTTAGCAATACAAAGGCTGCCGCACATGCTACTACTATTAAAATAATAACGGCAAAAAGAAGATTGTTATTAGGTGGACGTTTTTGAACATCTGACGCTTCTGGTTTATCTGACATACGAACTCCATAAAAATTAAAATGCGATATCACTTAGAGTACGCTAAGTGGATTAAATTCATTCTACAAATAATAAAAATTACATTAATACATAATATGTTAGCTAATTAAATTAAGCACTAAAGTACTCTGCTATTAATGTAAAAAGTATAAAAGTAGTTATCCTTTGATTCTTCTAGCTTAAAGACTTACAGTTGATAAATAAAGTAAAGACGTAGAACAGTTTAATCGCCAATATGAAAATCAAACAAGTTGACCCTCAAAAACCTAAAATAGCCTTGTTATTAACAGGCGGCGGCGCTCGCGCTGCTTATCAAGTGGGTGTGCTTAAAGCATTAGCCCATAGTATGCCAAGAACTGCCCCGCTGCCTTTTAGAGTAATAAATGGCACATCGGCTGGTGCAATTAATTCTGCTGCATTAGCATGCTATGCATCTTGTGCGCATTTAGCCGTGCGAAAGCTTGAATCTGTTTGGAAAAACTTTTCTACTTCAATGGTCTATAAAAGTGATTTTTTTAGTGTGTTTGGTCATATTGCTCGTAATATTTTAACGAGCTTTCAGTCAGAACATATTAACCATCCACCAGCGAGTTTATTAAATAATCGCCCTTTGCGCGGTTTGTTAAACGAGATTTTAGATTTACATAGAATTGAGCGTAACTTACACCGTAACTATTTAGAGGCGCTTTCTATTACTGCATCTAGCTACACGACAGGTGATTCGGTAACGTTTTTTCAATCAAATACGCAAACATCTTGGCAGCGCGCTAAGCGTGAAGGTCGGGCGGCTCGTATTAATGTTGAACACTTAATGGCATCAAGTGCCATTCCTATGGTGTTCCCTAGTGTGAATATTCATAACCATTACTTTGGTGATGGCTCTGTGCATTTACTTTCACCACTGAGTCCATCAATTCATTTGGGCGCTGAAAAAATCTTTATTATTGGGGTCGAGCAACCAAGAGAGCTGCATCCTCCAGGTTACTCTCCGCACTACCCTGGGTTATCGGCTGTGGGCGGGCATTTACTCGACAGTATATTTACCGACACTATGCTCTCTGATTTAGAGCGGTTAGAGCGTGTTAATCGCACATTGGGTTTACTCCCTGCGCGCGATAAACATAAAGAGCTTAAGCAAATCGAAAGCTTTGTTATAAATCCTTCGCAAAATTTCAACGCAATTGCTGCACAATATTACGACGATATGCCTTGGGCTATAAAAGTACTCTTAAGAACAATTGGTGTTAAAAAGCATTCGCAATCGAGTTTAACCAGCTATTTATTATTTGAAAAACGCTACACCCAACATTTGATGCAAATTGGCTATGAAGACGGCATGGCGCAATTACCTAAAATGCGTGAATTTTTAGAGCTAGATTAAGTTCGTAATTAACTATTTAACCTGCACTCTGGTTAAGAGATTTCTTATCCACAGTGCAGGTTATTTAGGTAATTATTTAGGTAGCTATATAGGTAATAATTTAACTGTTTATTCTATCCCGTCGAGTAAAAAATGCTCTACCCGTTCAACTCGCCTTGGTTTACCTTGTAGCACTAAAACATCGTTAGCGAATAATGTGGTGTCCTCTGGTGGCGTATCTATCTCGTGCCCTTCTCTGCGCAATGCTTTTACGAGCACTCGTCGTTTAGCTAAATTTAATTCTTCAATTGTTTTGTTTACGGCAAATGCTTTGTCTGGCAAGGCAACTACATGTAAATATTCTAATCGGTCACTAGAGGTATCTTCGTTATCTTTAAAGTAGCCAGCATAAAAGCTTTGCATTAGCGGATAGCGATTACGACGTTCTTTACTTACTCGGCGCACAATTCGGGTCATTGGCACACCCGACATAGACAATACATGCGATACCAACATTAAGCTTGCCTCTAACGACTCAGGTACGACCTCAGTTACGCCTAACTCTTTTAAGTAATTAAGTTGGCTGTCGTCGCGTGTGCGAATAAGTATTTTAACGTTAGGCGCAAGTTGCTTTATTGCATCAATTACAACTTGAGCATGGTCAAACTCTGTAAAGGTAATAATAACTAAGCGCGCACGCTCTACTCCTGCACATTTTAAAATATCTTTTTGCTTAACATAGCCAAATATTACGGGCTCGCCTGCAGCTTTCCCTTCTTGTACAAGTATAGGATTACTTTCAATAGCGACGTAATCTATTGCCTCGGGCTTTAAAAATCGAGCAATGGTTTGCCCAACACGCGAAAAACCACAAATAACAACATGGTTACTATAAAGCGTACTGCTTTGAGGCTCACTCTCTATTGCCATACTAGGGCGGTCGAGTATGCCTAAGCGGTTTAAAATAAATGGCGTTTTATCAATTAAAAATGGAGTTAACGCCATTGAAAGCACACCCAATGCAATTAAAAATGATGCCTGCTCTGAATTTAATAACTCATGCTGCCCAGCAAGTGCTATTAGTACGAAGCCAAACTCCCCCATTTGCCATAGCATGATGCCACAGGCAAGCGAGTCTTGATTTCGCTCATGCATCAGCCGTGCACTTATTGTAACCACGGCTATTTTTAATATGAGTAAACCAAATAATGCACCAATAATAATTAAGCCATGATCCAACACAAATAAAATGTCGAGCTGCATGCCTACAGTTACAAAAAACAGCCCCATTAATATATCGCGAAATGGTCTTATATCAGCCTCTAACTGATGGCGATAACGGCTTTCTCCTAGCATCATACCGGCTAAAAAAGCGCCAAGCGCCATTGATAAACCAAACATGTATGTTAAAAACCCAGCAAATAAAGCCACTAATATAGTAGTAAGCATAAATAGCTCATCGGTACGTACTTGGGCTATTTCTTTAAAAACAATAGGCAGCACCCATTTGCCAATAGCCCAAAGCAGCATGCATACAAACGCCCCTTTAGTTAACGCAAACGCTAAAGCCCAGCCAATACTTTGCGTACCGCTTGATGCAAATAAAGGTAAAATGATAAGTAGAGGTACAACCGCGATATCTTGAAAAAGCAGCACACCAACGGCTAACTGCCCTCGTCGCTGATTAAGCTCACCCCTCTCTTTTAATAGCTTAACAACCACCGCAGTTGAAGAGAGCGCCATAATAGTGCCAATAGTAAAACTGGTGAGTAAGCTAAAATTTAAACAATATAAAATAATAATGAAGAGTAAGCTGGTTATACCCACCTGAAGTGAGCCCAATCCAAATACAAGATTACGCATTGCCATGAGCCGCGAAATCGAAAATTCTAACCCTAAACTAAATAATAAAAATACAATGCCAAGTTCAGCTACAAATTCTATTTCGTGCGTTTGCGCTAGCCAGTCAATACCATGACTACCCGCTAAAACCCCTGTCGCCAGGTAAGCTAAAATAGGTGGCAAACCTATACGCTTGAAAAACCATACAAAAAGTACGGCTGCGACTAACAAGCCAAAAATCTGAACATTAATGCTTTGCAAAAGTGACCTCATAATTTAATTAAAGCAAAGTACTGCCTTTTAAATACAGCAATTACCTATTTTAAAACCAATTTGAAATGTGGCATAAAAATCGCTTAGTAACTGCAAAGCAATACCCTCGGGGGAAGAATTTAATGGAAAATGTCCATATTTTGACACAACGTGTAACTGGTCGTGGTGATTTTTTGCCGTTTTCGGCTGAACCTACACGTATAGATGAGCCTGCGGCAACGCATGAGCTCGTTACAGAGTTACAAACTAGTTTAGTAATTGAAGATATTTTGGCTATATATGCAAAATTTGCAAAGCAATTAATAAATTTTTCAGGGTTGCAGTTCCAATCGACACTTGGCACAGCACAAACATCTGATAGCAACACAACAAGTACGCCATATCTTTATGATTTAACTATAGGAAAAGAACACTTAGGGCAGCTAATTTACTTTAGCCAATACCCACTATGTTCTGCAATTGAGAAAAAGCTTCGTGTTTTACATACTGCACTTGTTTATCCTCTTCGCAATGCGATGATGTATAGCCGAGTATTAAAGCTGGCTACAAAGGATGCATTAACAGGTTTAAATAACCGTAGCCAATTTAATGACATTCTATCGCAAAAGCTCGAAAATTGCCGCCGTTATCAACGCCCATTTAGTTTAATGCTACTTGATTTAGATAATTTTAAACAAGTGAATGACAATTACGGTCACAAAGTTGGCGACGACATGCTTAAAGTGTTTTCTGAAGTTTTGTGTACAAGTATTCGTGGCACCGATTCTGTATTTAGATTTGGTGGTGATGAATTTGCAATATTAATTGAAGATCCAGAGTTCACGACTAATAAAGCAGTCGCTGAGCGCATTATGCGCCTTGTTAGAACTTCAAGTATGATGTCGCAATACAAAGTAACAACCAGTATTGGTTTTACGTTGGCAAACAGCCCCGATTGCGAAAACGAAATATTCTCTAGAGCCGATAAAGGGTTGTATAGAGCAAAAGCGTCTGGCAGAAATTGCGCTAAAGCTTATTAATAGCAAAATAAAGTAAATTATATAGCCTAGCTTCCCCCGCTAGGCTTTTTTATAGATATAAATAAACGCATCAAACCGCCATTAATAGCTAATTAAAAATGATTCAATCTTAAATCTGATTATTTGGTATTAGACTTACCAAACATAATTTTATAAATTACTAGCGCAGCACAAAAACCAAAAAAGAAACCACTGATTAAATTAAGTAAGGCTGTAATAGTGGCTAGTGGCGTTAACAAAACTAAAAGTAGCGGAACACTCACACCTAAAATAAAAAACAAACCACCTTTACCTAACCAGTATGATAACAAAAGTGCTGCTGATATAACTCCACCTGCAATTGCATAGCCTAAGGTTATAATATTTAGCTCAAGTAAAACATTTGCTATAACAGCAATAATAACTGTAATTAGCATACCCATAGGTGCTTTATTTACTAACGACAAACCAACATGAGGTTGTTTACTCATTTATATACACTCCCAATAAATACCATTTTCATCAATATGTTTTGCACTTATAAAGTATCCAACAACTTGAACTAATTCTTCGTTATAAAAAATAAGCGGCACATTACCGCGCAGCCAAGGCGCCACCTTTGTGTCTTTAAACCAATGTTTTAGAGTGTTACTTCCTGGTTTTTTTAATGGCTTTATACGCGCACTATTACAGTTAAAACGCACGGTTACCTGTTCATTAGAGTTTGGAGGTCTAATTCCCTTACTTTTTTTACCTGTTTGTTTTTTAAGTAAACGACCATCAGCTAGCTTTAGCTCATTTTGGTTAAGCTCTGTATCGCTTAATTGCTCTGTTGCAATAACAAAGTATAAATACCCTTGATGACGTCGTATTTGTCCACCAGTTAGCTCAATAAGTATTTGAGCGTCTTTTTTAGCATCTACTGCCTGATTAATTATTTGTTCAAGTTGCTTTTGCGATGGCATAACTTGCGTAAACAGCGACAACCATGCACGCACTACGTTAGTGATTCTAATCGGTGTGAATGCTCTAATAGCACTTATGTTTAAAGCACTTTGCTCATTAATACACAGTGCTAAATCGGCCTGAGTATATTGTTCTAGTAATTCTTGTTGTTGTTGTAATAAATGGATACTGCGTGCGGTGCATTGCTCAAAACCAGTAAATCGTTGTGCTAGTAGTGGCACAACTTGTGAGCGTAAAAAATTACGATCAAAGCTTTCATCGCTATTAGAGTCATCGGTTATATGATCAAGACTAAACTGCGCTGCAAAAGCTTCTATATCACTGCGTTTTACGTTTAACAGTGGTCTAAAACATACGCGCCCACTTTGTAGCAAACGCTCTTGGTGCATTGCGCCAAGCCCTTTTAAACCCGAGCCACGCTTTAAGCGCAGTAAAAAAGTTTCTACTTGGTCGTTTAAATGTTGTCCGAGTAAAATAATACTGTTTTGCGGGCTTAGCTCATCAAGTGCTTTGTAACGAGCATCTCGCGCTTGGGCTTCAAGGCTCGTGCGCGGTTGCTGCTCTATACTTACTTTAGCAACCTGAAAAGGCACGTTAATATCGGCACATACATTTTGACAAAAATTTTGCCAATCATCAGCATACTGACTCAAACCATGATGAACATAAATAGCGAAAACTTGAATAGCAGAATTATCTGCTTTAAGCGTATTCATTAAATGCAGCAATACCACAGAGTCAACACCACCAGATAACGCCACTGTGAAAACGGTTTTACCTTGCTCTATATAACTATTTAGCGATTTTTTTAGTTGCTGGTAAATTGCTGATGTATGCATGTGTCCACACTTTAGGTGAGTTATACCAATTTGTATTAAATAAATAAGTAATGATTTAATAATTGGTAGTTATAAAGAACTCTGACTATTTTAAAGCAAAAAAGCCGCATAAGCGGCTTTTTTTAACATTTAATGAGTTTAGCAGTAGCCAAACGACATCAAACGTTTGTAACGTTGATCAAGCATTTCTTCAAGCGTAAGTGCTTGTAAGTCTGCTAAATCACGTTTAAGGCGTACTTTTAAATTACGTGCCATTGCATCGTAATTGCGGTGCGCTCCACCTAGAGGTTCATCAACTAAGTTGCTGATTAAATCTAGTTCTTTAACTCGCTCTGCGGTTACACCCATTGCTTCTGCTGCAAGAGGTGCTTTATCGGCGCTTTTCCAAAGAATAGACGCACAACCTTCAGGCGAAATTACAGAGTAAGTACTGTACTGCAACATGTTAACTCTATCGCCAACACCAATTGCTAAAGCACCACCTGAACCGCCTTCACCAATAACCGTACATATTGTCGGCACTTTAAGTGTCGCCATTACTTTTAAGTTACGCGCGATTGCTTCAGATTGACCACGTTCTTCAGCGCCAACACCTGGGTATGCACCCGGTGTGTCGATAAAGGTCATGATTGGCATTTTAAAACGCTCAGCCATTTCCATTAAGCGTAAAGCTTTACGGTAACCTTCTGGCTTTGGCATACCAAAGTTGCGTTTAATTTTTTCAGCCGTATCGCGCCCTTTCTGCTGACCAATAATCATTACTGGTTCACCATCTAAACGCGCTATACCACCTAAAATAGCCGGATCGTTAGCAAAAGTACGATCACCAGCAAACTCATCAAACTCCGTGAAAATACGCTCGATATAATCTCGAGTATAAGGACGCAACGGGTGACGTGCCAACTGTGATACTTGCCAAGCGCCTAGTTCTGAGAATATTTTCTCTTTTAACTGGTCGCTCTTCTCTTTTAATTTACTGACTTCCTCTTCTAATCCAAGGTCTAATTCGCCAGCGCGGCTTACATTTTGTAATTCTTCAATTTTCGCTTCTAATTCTGCAATCGGAAGCTCAAAATCAAGATAATTGAGGCTCATGCTCTAAACTACCTAATTAGTTAAATTCCAGTTCTACATCTTGCGCCGCCATTAGCGATAACTTATGAATCAAGTCATCACTTGGCGTAACACACCATTCGATCCCAAGAGTTAATTGCGCCAACGCATCTGGGCGTTGGTAATAAACCTTGATCGGACACGTTCCCATTTTGTAGGGTTCGAGTACTTTTTGTAATTTATCGAAGAAACCTGCTTCGACTTGCACCATGTTCAGCGTCATTTTAATCGCTTTTATACGTTTTTCACGCGCTTGAGCAATGGTGTTTATTTCTCTGGCGGTCATTGTAATACCACCAGAGAAGTTATCAAAGCTGACCTGTCCGGATATTACCAAGATATTGTTAACTTGAAGCATATCTTGGTACTTTTCAAACTCGTCTGAATACAAGCGTACATCAATGCGTGCACTCTTGTCATCTAAAGTTACTAAGGCCCAACGATTTCCTTTTTTATTAATTAATACCCTAGAGGCAATTACTAGACCTGCAGCCGTTGCAAATACATCGCGATTAGTTGGTTGTAAATCAACTATTTTTCCGCTGGTATAATGTTTAAGCTCACGTCGGTACTGATTAATTGGATGGCCAGTTAAATATAAGCCTAAGGTTTCTTTTTCGCCATCTAACCATTCGTTATCGGTTAAACCAACTGCTTTAATAAATGCTTGTTCTACTTCATCAGATTCAGTTGCTAATAAGCCAAATAAATCACTTTGGCCTAATAATTCAGCTTTATTGTGCTGATCGGCCGCGCGCATAGCACTTTTTAAACTCGCTAGTAACGTAGCACGCCCTGATTGTGTTTTATCGGGACCTAGTTTATCAAGCGCGCCTGAATAAATAAGTTTTTCGGTTACACGTTTATTTAAGCGTTTTAAATCAACACGAGCACAAAAATCAAATAGGTCTTTAAATGGACCCCCTTTTGCGCGAGCCTCTAAAATGGCATCTACCGGCGCTTCACCCACGCCTTTAATAGCACCAATCCCGTAAACTATTTCGCCATCAAGGTTTACTGTAAACTTAAACTCACCTGCATTTACGTCTGGCGGTAATAAGGTGAGCTTCATGTTTTCACATTCATCCACCAAAATAACGATTTTGTCGGTGTTATCCATATCTGCCGACATTACTGCTGCCATAAACTCAGCCGGATAATGAGTTTTCATCCACAGTGTTTGATACGAAACGAGCGCATACGCTGCCGAGTGAGATTTGTTAAAGCCGTAACCTGCGAATTTTTCTACCAGATCGAAGATTTTTATCGCTAGTTCGCCGTCAATGCCATTATTTCTTGCACCATCTTCAAACGTTGAACGCTGCTTAGCCATTTCTTCGGGTTTTTTCTTACCCATTGCACGGCGAAGCATGTCGGCGCCACCAAGCGTATAACCTGCTAATACTTGGGCTATTTGCATTACTTGTTCTTGATACAAAATAATGCCGTAAGTAGGCTCCAAAATAGGTTTTAAGCTTTCGTGCTGATACTGCGCATCTGGGTATGAGATTTCTTCGCGACCTAGTTTCCGGTCGATAAAGTTATCTACCATGCCTGATTGCAGCGGACCTGGGCGGAACAAAGCAACCAATGCAATCATATCTTCAAAGCTATCGGGCTTTAAGCGCCGTACTAAATCTTTCATACCGCGCGACTCTAGCTGGAATACAGCAGTCGTTTCGGCGCGAAGTAGTAACTCAATACTCTTTTTATCATCTAGCGGAATAGTATTTATATCGACTAGATTTTTACCTTGGCGCTTCATGCGCACATTGGTCATATCGACCGCCCACTGCAATATAGTCAGTGTGCGTAAACCCAAGAAATCGAACTTAACTAAGCCTGCGGTTTCTACGTCATTTTTATCAAATTGCGTTACCGGAAACTTACCTTCATCATCGCAATAAAGTGCAGCAAAGTCGGTAATAGTGGTTGGCGATATAACAACACCACCCGCATGTTTACCAGCGTTACGTGTACACCCCTCTAAAATGCGACACATGTCGATTAAATCTTTTACTTCGTTGTCGCCATCGTAGGCTTCTTGCAAGCGTGGTTCTATATCAAACGCTTTAGCAAGTGTCATCCCAGGATCCCCTGGAATCATTTTAGAAATACGATCGACAAACCCATAAGGATGCCCAAGTACTCGCCCTACATCGCGTATTACCGCTTTTGCAGCCATGGTACCAAAGGTAATAATTTGCGATACGGCGTTACGCCCATACAAAGCCGACACGTGATCAATTACTTCGTCTCGTCTATCCATACAGAAATCGACGTCGAAATCGGGCATTGATACACGTTCTGGATTCAAAAATCGCTCAAAAAGCAAGTCGAATTCAAGCGGATCCAAATCGGTAATTTTAAGTGCGTACGCAACTAACGAACCCGCACCTGAACCACGACCAGGTCCAACAGGTATATTGTTATCTTTACTCCACTGAATAAACTCCATTACGATTAAGAAGTAACCGGGGAATCCCATTTGGTTAATTACGCCAAGCTCTATATCAAGTCGCTCATCGTATTCAACGCGTTTTACTTTTCGATCTTCTTCATCGGGGAATAAAAACTGCAGTCGCTCTTCAAGACCATCTTCTGACACTTTAACTAAAAACTCATCAATCTTAAGTGAGCCAGTTGGGTAATCAGGTAAAAAGTAAGTCCCTAGCTGAACAGTTACATTACAACGTTTAGCTATTTCTACCGTGTTTTGTAAAGCCTCCGGTATATCACTAAACAACTCAGCCATTTGCTCTGATGTTTTTAGGTATTGTTCTTCAGAGAATCGTTTAGGCCTGCGTTTATCGTCAAGCGTGTAACCATCAAAAATAGCAACGCGAATTTCGTGCGCTTCAAAGTTTTCAGGTTTTAAAAACACCACTTCGTTGGTCGCTACAACAGGTAACTGCTCTTTTGTAGCAAGCTCTACCGCCATGTGTAAGTAGTCTTCTTCAAGCGGTCGATTGGTGCGAACAAGCTCAAGGTAGTAGTTGTCGCTAAAATGCTGCTTGTAAAAGCTAACAACCGATTCAATAACACTTGGGTTATTTTTTAGTAACGCTTTACCTAAATCACCGTCTTTAGCACCCGAGAGAATAATTAAGCCCGTTTTATGTTCCACCAGCCATTCTCGGTCAATAACGGGGCGATGAAATACATGCCCACGCTGATACGCTTTAGATATTAATAAGGTGATATTTTTATAGCCGTCATTATCTTTTGCCAATATGGTTAGACGACTTGGCTCATCAGGAAATTCAGGGCTGCGAACCCAAAAGTCAGCACCCACTATAGGTTTAATACCTGCGTTATGCGTAGCACCATAAAAACGCACTAAACCACAAAAGTTCATTTGATCGGTAATCGCAATGGCTGGCATTTGCAGCTCTTGCGCTTTAGCAACTATCGGCTTTGTTTTAGCAAGGCCGTCAACCATCGAAAAGTCAGAGTGAACCCTTAAATGAACAAAATCAGGAGCAGCCATGCTTAACCCTCACCATTGGCTTGCGCTAAAACACGCTGCACAGGTTTAAAGCTTTTACGATGCTCGTCAATCGCGCCGTACTGCTCAAGCGCTGCAAAATGTGCTTTAGTTGGATACCCTTTATGCCCTGCAAAGCCGTATTCTGGGTGGCGTTTATCAAGCTCAATCATTTCGTCATCGCGCGCTACTTTAGCTAAAATAGACGCGGCTGAAATTTCAGCTACTAAGCTATCGCCTTTAACAATAGCTTGCGCTGGCATAGTGAGTTTTGGCAAACGATTACCATCTATAAATACAAATTCAGGTTGTGTGCTTAATGCCTCTACTGCGCGAGTCATGGCGAGCATAGTTGCGTGTAATATGTTTAACTCATCAATTTCTGTTGGATTGCAGCGGCCATACGCATAGCACAATGCTTTTTCTTTTATTTCAATCGCAAGCGCTTGGCGTTTTTTATCCGTTAATTTTTTAGAGTCCGCTAAGCCAGCAATCGGTTTAGTAGGGTCTAAAATGACTGCAGCAGTAACTACATCACCCACAAGTGGACCGCGCCCCACTTCGTCTACACCGGCAATTAAGGCTACATTTGGTCTATCAATTTGCATTTATTAACTCCGCCACAGCGTTCGCTGCTTGTTCGCTGGCATTTAATCTAATTTTTTCGTGAATAGCTAAAAAGCGCGCTTTTAGCTCGATGTTATCTGTGTTGAGCATAGGGGTAAGCGCGTTCGTTAAATTAGTTACGTTGCACTCGCTTTGTAAAAACTCAGGTACTAATTCTTCGTCGGCTAATAAATTAGGCAGCGAAAAATATTTTATATTAAACGTAAATAAGGTTTTAAAAATCCAATAACTCAAAGGTTTTATTTTATAACCCACGACCATCGGTTTTTTATAAAGCATGCCTTCAAGTGTTGCTGTGCCCGAGGCTAATAAAATGGCGTCGGCGGCTTGCATGGCTAATTTTGATTGCCCATCAAGCAAGTTAACATTAAGGTCAGGCGCAGTGGCATTTAAAATAGCAGTAAACTGCGCTCTGCGTTTTTCGTTAACTAATGGCACTACAATTTTAAGGTTTGGGTTTTGCGCTTGCAGCTTTGCAGCTGTTTTAATATAAGTTTCGCTTAATAAGCCAACTTCAGAGCCTCGACTACCCGGTAGTAAGGCAAGCACTTTATCATCAAGGCTCAAGCCTAACTCTTCACGCGCTTTACTGTCATCGTGCTCAAGTGCTATATCGTCAGCTAAGGTGTGCCCTACAAATGTACACGGCACTTGGTGCTTATCGTAAAATTCTTTTTCAAAAGGCAATAATGCAAGCACTAAGTTAGTAGCAGCACTAATTGTATGAATGCGCTTTTCTCGCCAAGCCCAAACAGACGGGCTTACATACTGTACTGTTTTAATACCGGCATCTTTGAGTGGTTTTTCTATTCGTAAATTAAAATCAGGGGCATCTATACCAATGTACACATCAGGTGGGTTATCAATAAAGTGTTGCACTAGTTGTTTACGAATTTTAAGCAAACGCGGTAAACGACCAAGTACTTCTACAAGCCCCATTACAGAAAGCTCATCCATATCGAACAACGTTTTACAGCCCTGAGCTTGCATTTTAGGTCCTGCTATTCCTTCAAAAATAGCATCTGGGTATTGTTTTTTAAGTGATTTAATTAAGCCTTCACCTAAAATATCGCCCGACAGTTCACCTGCCACAATGCCTATTCGTAGTTGTTTTTGAGCTTTATTCATTTGATTTTATTTCACAAGTAAACCATGCGTTCATACGTATTAGTTTACCGTGTTTTAGTGTTTCAATAAACGCCTAAAAATAGTCGTTTTATTGTGCGCTAAATAATTCTGATCATTGTATATTTATAATACTGATGTAGCATGAATAAGACATTCGCTTTTACTAATATATGTATTGACAAAAATTGCACAAAAGTAAATAATATTACAAACTTTCAGTAATTACTGAAAGTTCATTAAGCTTTAACGTTGCCAATTGCTATATTGCCCTGTTAATCCGTCACTCTCAAGGAGCCAATAATGATAGATGAAACCTTTGTGGATCTATCGCGATTACAGTTCGCTGTTACCGCTCTCTTTCATTTCTTGTTTGTACCTCTCACTATAGGTATGACCTGGATCTTAGTTATCATGGAAACGGTTTATGTTATGACCGGTCGCGAAATTTATCGTGATATGACTAAGTTTTGGGGAAAATTATTTGGTATTAACTTTGCGATAGGTGTGGCGACAGGCCTTACCATGGAATTTGAGTTTGGTACTAACTGGTCTTATTACTCGCATTATGTGGGTGATGTTTTTGGGGCTCCCCTCGCTATTGAAGGCTTAATGGCATTCTTTTTAGAATCAACCTTTGTAGGTATGTTCTTTTTAGGTTGGGATCGACTCTCAAAGCGTCAACATTTAGGCGCAACGTTTTTAATGGCAATTGGTACCAACATGTCGGCGCTGTGGATTTTAATCGCTAATGGTTGGATGCAAAACCCAGTAGGTGCTGAGTTTAACTATCAAACAATGCGTATGGAAATGACCAGCTTTGCGGAGCTTGTGTTTAACCCTGTTGCACAAGTTAAATTTATTCATACTGTATCGGCAGGTTATGTAGCAGCGTCTATGTTTGTGCTTGGTATTAGTAGTTGGTATATATTAAAAGGTCGTGATTTAGCATTTGCTAAGCGCTCGTTCTCAGTTGCGTCTGCTTTTGGTTTAGCCTCTGTTTTATGTGTGATTTTACTCGGTGACGAATCAGGTTATGAAGTAGGTGAAGTTCAAAAAGTAAAACTAGCTACAATTGAAGCCGAGTGGCATACCGAAGAAGCGCCAGCTGCTTTTACCGCGTTTGGTTTTCCTGATTCAGAAGAGCAAGTTACTCATGCTGCGGTTAAAATACCCTATGCACTTGGGTTAATTGCTACGCGCTCACTTGATGAGCAAGTAATTGGTATTTCTGATTTAGAAAAACAACATGAAGTGCGTATTCGTAACGGTATGATTGCTTATGACTACCTAACAAAACTCAGAAACGGTGAAGACACACCAGAAAATGTTGCTAAATTTAACTCTATTAAAGACGATTTAGGTTATGGCTTGTTACTTAAACGCTACACACCAGATGTTGTAGATGCCACTGAAGAGCAAATTCAAAAAGCAGTTAAAGACTCATTCCCTAAAGTGGGTCCTATGTTTTGGTCGTTTAGGATTATGGTTGCCTGTGGTATGGCAATGCTAGCGGTATTTATACTTGCCTTTTACTACAATGCTCAACGCGTTATAGAACACAAACGTTGGTTATTATGGGCTGTAGTATTAAGTATTCCACTACCTTGGATAGCTATTGAATTTGGCTGGATTGTAGCTGAGTATGGTCGTCAACCTTGGGCCATATCAGAAATACTGCCGACCTTTTTAGCTACGTCGTCACTAACTATAAACGACATATTAATTAGTTTAACTGGGTTTATTATTTTTTATACTGGTTTAGCCATTGTTGAAGGTTGGCTGATGATCCGTTTTGTTAAGCTAGGTCCAAGCTCGCTGCATACTGGTAAGTATCATTTTGAATTACCTAATAACACCGCTGAAGATAAAGGAGACCAGTTATGATTTTTGATTATGAAACATTAAAAATGCTTTGGTGGTTGATCATTGGCGTGCTGCTTATTGGCTTTGCGATCACCGATGGCATGGATATGGGTGTAGCTATGTTGCTACGCCTTGTAGGCAAAACAGATTCTGAACGTCGTACGGTAATTAATACCATTGGTCCACACTGGGATGGTAACCAAGTATGGTTTATTACCGCAGGCGGCGCGTTATTTGCAGCGTGGCCTATGGTTTATGCAGCTGCATTTTCGGGCTTTTATTTTGCTATGATGTTAGTACTATTTGCTCTGTTTTTTAGACCACTTGGGTTTGATTACCGCAGTAAAGTAGACTCAAAACGCTGGCGTAATAACTGGGATTGGGGTCTGCTTGCAGGCAGCGCGATTCCAGCTTTAGTATTTGGTGTTGCTTTTGGTAACTTATTTTTAGGCGTACCATTTAATATTGATAACTTAATGCGTGTTAGCTACCAAGGATCGTTTTTTGGATTACTTAACCCGTTTGGTTTACTTGCTGGTTTAGTAAGTATCACTATGCTAATTGCTCATGCTGGTATGTGGTTACAGCTTCGTACAGCTGATGCAGTAGCAGATCGATCGGGGCAATATGGTCGTTATTCACTGATTGTATTTATTATACTGTTTGCAGGCGCTGGTTTTTGGGTTGTTAATTTAACGGGTTACCAAATTGTATCTATGCCTGATACACAAAGCCATGCAGACCCATTAGCTAAAGTAGTAACAACAGCCCAAGGCGCGTGGCTTAGCAATTACAGTGAACGCCCATGGACTATGACCTTTCCTATTTTAGCGTTTGTAATGGCACTAAGTGCGCTATTGTTTTCTAAATTGAACAAACCAGCACTAGGGCTTATTTCTACAAGTCTTATGCTAATAGGTGTAATTATGACGGCGGGTGTATCACTATTCCCATTCATTATGCCATCAAGTAATAACCCTAATATTAGTTTAACAATTTGGGATGCTGTATCGAGCCATAAAACACTCAATATAATGTTTGTTGCAGTGTGTATTTTTGTACCGCTTATTTTAACTTATACAACTTGGTGTTACGTAAAAATGTGGCGCAGAGTAACGGTCGAAGAAATAGAAAACAACTCTCATGGTAGCTATTAAGGAGACTAAACGATGTGGTATTTTGCCTGGATTTTAGGTGTACTTTTAGCCTGCACATTAGGTGTAATAAACGTAATGTGGTATGAGTTTCATCAAAATAAAGACAGCATTGCTGATGACGAACAAGTTATGCATGATTTATTAAACGATGCTAACAACACAAAAGATGACGACTAACCCCCGACCAGATCGCGCGCAGCAGCAATCTCTGCGCGCTTTTTTAAAGCGACAAAGTAAACCTGCGGCAATGTGGCTAAAGTTAAGCATTGCCTTGGGGACTTTTAACGCGCTACTTATGATTGCAGGTGCTTATTTACTGGCTCAAGCTATTCACAACGTTATGTTTGAAGGTAATAACTTAGCCCAAGTTACTCATTTATTGTGGCCATTAGCAGGTATTATTTTACTTCGTACTGTATTTTTGGCGTTAAGTGAGCGCTTAAGTGCATTTGCAGCACTTAAAATAAAATCGGCTATGCGTCAAACCCTCTTAAATAAGTTAGCCTTATTAGGTCCTAGTTATATAGAACAACATGGTCAAGGTGCTACTCTTAACACGCTGCATAATGGCGTAGAGGCACTACATGATTATTACGCTAAGTATTTACCGGGTGTTGCTTACAGCGCACTTATTCCGCTGGCAATACTGATTGTTATTTTTCCAACAGATTACAAAGCCGGATTAATATTTTTATTAACCGCTCCACTCATCCCCTTTTTTATGATTTTAGTCGGCTCTAAAGCCGAAGCACTTAATCAAAAACGCTGGAAACAACTCGCGGTATTAGGAAATTACTTTTTTGACCGAGTACAAGGGTTAACACAACTCAAGTTATTTAACGCGACTCAAATAGAACTAAAACAAATAGCCAAAATATCTGATGACTTTAGACACGCCACACTTGATGTTTTAAAAATCGCATTTTTGTCATCTTTCGCTCTTGAATTTTTAGCGACTATTAGTGTTGCATTAGTGGCGGTGATTATTGGTTTTAGATTGTTTTTTGGCACACTCGATTTTGCTACTGGCTTTGTTGTATTGTTACTAGCGCCTGAGTTTTATTTACCACTACGCCAATTAGGCAGCCATTACCATGCGCGCTTGCAAGGTATTAGTGCCGCTGCAGATATGCTAATTATTTTGAATGCGCCATTACCAAACGATGAAGCAATAGCAGTTAGTACACCGATAAATAATTTAGCTTTAAATACAATTAACTCAATAAGTATTACCGACCTTAATTTTATATACCCTGACAGTAACGAAGGTATTAAAAATATTAATTTAACATTGCCAAATAAGGGTCTAGTTGCCTTAGTAGGTGCAAGTGGTTCGGGTAAAAGTACCTTATTTGATTGCTTATTAGGTTTTCATCCTGAGGTTATTAATCATATAAGCATTAATGAGAACACACTTAACTCGTCGCAAATAAACCAGTTACAAAATAATATTGCGTGGATACCTCAAAAAGCGACATTATTTTACGACAGCATTGCCGCAAATATTAAATTAGCAAAACCTAGTGCAACCCAGCAAGAGCTTGAACACGCAGCGCAGCAAGCGGGTGCTCTTGAATTTATAAATGCCCTACCCGATGGCTTTAATACACTTATTGGTGAACAAGGTGAAGGACTTTCTGGCGGTCAAAAGCAGCGTATCGCGCTCGCCCGTGCATTTATAAAGCAAGCGCCAGTCTTAGTGCTTGATGAGCCCACAGCGCATCTTGATAGCCAAACAGAGCAACTTATTCAAAATGCTATTAATGAATATGCTAAAAACAATTTAGTATTAGTAATTGCTCACAGACTTAATACCGTACAGCATGCCAATAACATAATTGTTATGCGCGACGGAGAAATAATAGAGCAAGGTAATTTTAATGAGCTCACAAACAAAAATGGTGAGTTTACTAATTTATTAAAAACAGCCCAACAAGGAGTAGCGCATGACTAATTTTATTCGCTTATTAAAGCTTTGTGCTCCTCATTATAAGGCAATGTTACTTGGTACATTTTTAGCCACAATTACCGTGCTTGCCAATGTAGGTTTACTGGCTATATCTGGCTGGTTTTTAGCTTCTATGGCTGCAGCGGGTATTGCAGGCGTACAAATGAATTACTTTACCCCAGCCGGTACTATTCGATTTTTAGCTATTGTGCGCACAGCGTCACGTTATGCAGAGCGACTAGTAACCCATAACGCTACTTTTTTATTACTAAGTGAAATACGCGTTAATGTATTTTCTACACTCAGTAAATTAAATAATGTTGATTTAGCAATGAGCCGCAGTGCGGACTTAGTAAATCGCTTACAAAACGACGTAGATGCCCTTGATAAATTTTACCTAAACATATTATTACCTATGCTGGTGGCATTGTTAAGTGTGCCAATTATCATGCTATTTATGTCGGCTTATAATGCCAACGTAGCGCTAATTTGCTTTACTGGCATTGTGTTAATTGGTGTGGTTTTACCTGCATTACTCAGCGCTAAACTTAATAAGAACAGCCACAAAGAAACCCAGCTCAGTGCACAGCTTCGCTCAGAGTTGTCAGACACACTAACAGGACTCAGAGAGCTTAGTATTTATCAAGCGCGTTCGCAGCAACTTAATAAATGCGACGAATTAAGTGAGCAATATAACCAGCAGTTATTTATTCGTCATAAAGCACTGGCAAATACAGATGGTTTAAGCTTATTAATAGTCCAACTCGCAATGCTGGGTAGCATCGTTACTATCGTCCCTATGGTCTACACCAATACGATGGCTAATGTTGAACTAGCAATGCTCAGCCTTTTTGTTCTAGCGAGCTTTGAAAGCGTACTGCAACTTCCTAATGCTTTTATAGAATTACCAAATGTCTTAAAGGCAGCTGATCGATTATTTACGCTCGAAGATAAAGCAGCAAATTCATCTGTTAAAAATAGCGAAACTCTTACACAAAATATTGATACAAAAGGTAGCGCGTTAATACTTAAAAATATTCACTATCAATACGGCGATCAAAAAGCGTTAAACGATGTAAGCTTTGAGCTAAAAGCACAACAAAAAGTAGCCATTGTTGGAAGAAGTGGCAGCGGAAAAACAACGCTTGTAAATTTACTTACGGGTTTATGGCCGTTACAGCAAGGGAGTATTACTTTAAGTAATAACGGTGATCCTGTTAATTTACATTCATTAAGTAACGATACCCGTGCAAACGTTATTAATATTTTGGCGCAACAACATCATATTTTTGATGGTACGTTGAGTGAAAACCTTCGATATGCACATCCCAATGCAACTAAAGAGCAGATGATTGAGGCGCTGACACTTGCACAACTTGAACCGTGGTTTAATGATTTAAAAGCCGGTTTAAAAACACGACTAGGCACTGGCGGGCGCAATGTATCGCAAGGTCAATCTAGGCGCATAGCAATAGCTCAAGCTTTATTACAAAACCCTGCTATTTTAGTGCTTGATGAACCCACCGAAGGGCTCGACAATCAATCTAAACAAAGTGTAATGCACGCTATGATGCAGGTAATGAATAAAACGAGTGTGTTAACCATTACCCACGACCCTGCATTACTAGAGCAAATGGATAATATAATTTGGCTTGAAGACGGTAAAGTAGTTGCACAGGGGCTACATAAAAACTTGCTGAGTAATTATGCAGATTATGTATCGCTTACAACGCGCTTTTAGTCACTTAAAACAACCATTGATACATCAATAACGCCGACTTTAGGGTCGGCTATTTTTTTAAACATATCGCGAGATAGGTCAATAATTCGACCGCGCACATACGGACCTCTGTCGTTAATTCTTACCACGACCGATTTATTATTTGCTAAATTAGTTACTTTTACTCGAGTACCAAAATCAAGATCTAAGTGAGCCGCAGTAGCCGCTTGTTGGCTAAAACGCTCTCCATTTGCGGTTGTTCTACCATGGTATTTATCGGCATAAAAAGAAGCTTTCCCTACTTGAGTAAGCTCTCCAGAAGACGATTTAATAATTGGCTGGCTACTACAAGCAGCTAAAATTGAAAAACAAATAACAGTAAAGATTAACTTAGGTAAACGCATAGGATAGCTTTTATTATACAAATTAGGCGCATGTTAACCTGAGTAGACTGAGTATTGACTGAATCACTCCTAAATTTTAAGCAATAAAAAACCACCATCGATGTTATATCTGAGGTGGTTTTTTTATATCGAATTTGTATTAAGTGAAAGGCGTTATCTTAAAATACCGCGCTCTGAACTTTGAACAAAATCAATCATCAATTTAACAGCTGGGTACTTTGCAGCATCTTCGCTAAGTGACTTAATTGCCTCGTCAACACCTAAACTTTTACGATAAAAAGTTTTATAAGCACGACGTACAGCCATAATTTCATCACTTTCAAAGCCTCGGCGTTTCATGCCTTCAGTATTAATTGCAACTGGACCTGCTGGTATGCCAATAGTAGTAACAAACGGTGGTACATCTTTATTGATAGCAGAGTACATACCAACAAATGCATGCGCACCCACTTTACAAAACTGATGCACGCCAGAGTTACCCGCTAAAATAACCCAGTCACCTATATGTACATGACCCGCTACACTCGCATTATTAGCAAAAATAACGTTATCGCCTATTACTGCATCATGTGCAACATGGGTATAAGCCATAAATAAGTTATTACTGCCAATTTTAGTAACACCTTGATCCTGAGTTGTACCACGGTGAATTGTAGCGCATTCACGAATAACGTTATTATCGCCAATGATTAACGTAGTTGGCTCGTTGTTGTATTTTTTGTCTTGGCAGGCTTCACCTACAGACGCAAATTGAAAAATATGGTTACCAGAACCAATTGTAGACGGTCCTTTAACAACAACGTGAGATTCAATAATACAGTTATCACCGATAACAACATCATTGCCAATATAACTATAAGGACCAACTGAGACATTGTTACCCAGTTTAGCGCCAGGTTCGATTATTGCTGTTGAATGAATCACTATTAAAACTCTCTTCTAGCACACATAATTTCGGCACTACATACTACTTTGCCGTCGACTTTTGCTTCTGCAGAAAACTTCCAGATGTTACGGCGTTCTTTTAAAAACTCAACATGTAGATGCAGTGTATCACCAGGTATTACTGGTTTTTTAAAACGTGCATTATCAACAGCAGCAAACAAATAAAGCTCATTTTCGCTGCGATTTTCAACCGTTTTAAAACCAAGTAAACCCGTGGCTTGTGCCATCGCTTCTAATATTAACACACCAGGGAAGATTGGCTGATTTGGAAAGTGCCCAGTAAAAATAGGTTCGTTTATAGAAACATTTTTAATAGCATGTAGCGATTTTCCCGGTGTAAAATCGATAACACGATCAATTAATAGCATCGGGTAACGGTGTGGTAATAAAGCTAAAATTTCTTGAATATCAAGGCTATTTAATTCGTTTGCCAAAATAGCATCCTTATTAGTGTTCAACGTTGTGACTTAGCCAATGCTTCAAGCGCTTTAAGACGAGACTTCATATCTGAAAGGTTACGCAAGTGAGCAATTGATTTACGCCATTCTTTGTTAGTTGTATGGGGTATGCCAGATGAGTAAATATCTGGTTCGGTGATCGACTTAGTCACCATGCACATTCCGGTAATTATAGCACCATCGCATATAGAAATGTGACCATTAATTGCAACCATGCCGGCAATCTGACAATTTTTACCAATGGTCGTACTTCCTGCAACTACGCTGCAACCAGCAATTGCAGTGCCTGAATTGACTTCAACGTTGTGCGCTATTTGGCACTGATTATCAATAATAACGTTGCTATGAATAATCGTATCGTCAAGTGCACCGCGGTCTATAGTCGTACTAGCACCAATTTCAACTTTGTCGCCAATAGTTACAGAGCCAAGTTGAGGAATTTTAATCCACTGACCGCGCTCGTTAGCATAACCAAAACCATCACTACCAATAACACTGTTTGCTTGAAACAAACAATCAGAGCCAATTTTAACATCATGATAAATAGTTACACTCGGCCAAAGCTTAGTGCCAGAACCTATTTTAACACGTTCACCAATAAAACTGTTCGGACCAATTTGTGCGTTGTCACCAATAACAGCATCAGCTTCAACAACAACATTTGCACCAATAGCCGCACTCTTGCTTACAAGTGCAGTAGGGTGAATAACAGCACTAGAATGAATACCCGTCGATGCAGAACGCGGTGTAGTATCCATTAACTGGGCTAACTTAGCGTAAGTAACGTACGGGTTTGCAACAATGATTTTATTGCCATTAAAGTAAGGAGCATCGGCTGCGCCTAAAATAACAGCACTGGCCTGAGTTGTTTCTAGCTGAGGACGGTATTTCTTGTTCGCTAAAAATGCAATATGCCCAGAACGGGCATTTGCAAGAGTAGCTATTTTTTTTATTTCTAAAGCGCCATCACCTTGAAGTTCGGCGCTTAGAAGTTCCGCAATTTGCGAAAGCGTATAATTTTGCATAGATTGATTATTTCTTGCTAACAGCTGCTACTACTTTAGATGAAAGATCAGTTACTTCTTTAGGGTTAAAGTAAATAGTTGTATCTTTTACTTTAACTTCATCAAAGTCGCCATCTTTAGCTATATCTTCAATAGTTTTAATAATTAAACCCTGAACTTTAGCTAGCTCTTGGTTTTGACGTGTTTTAATTTCTTGCTCTAAAGGACGACCTTGTTCAGCAAGATTTTTTTGCATGCCTTGAATTTTATCGCGTAATGTATCTTTTTGAGCTTGGCTCATTGTTGTACTTTCGCGTTTAAATTTTTCAGCTTCAAAGCGAATATCACCTTGTAGCTTTTCAAGCTCTTGGCGACGCTCAGCAAATTCAGTTTGTAATGACTGCTCAATTTTAGCCATTTGAGGAATTTGCTTATAGATTTCTTGCATATCTACAATGCCAACTTTGTGTGCAAATGCACTCGTAGAAGTACCCATAACTAATGTTGCTAAAACAGCTACTGCCGTTGATTTAAATAATTTTTTCACAAAAAACTCCTTTAGAAAGTGTTACTAATATTAAAGCTGATGGTTTTCGTATCGTCATCTTCTTGTTTTTGCAATGGATAAGCAAAACTAATCAGCATAGGACCCATTGGAGAGATCCATTGTAATGATAAACCGGTCGACACCCTAAAACGTGTTGGATCTGAGTAATCGTCTAATTTAGCACGCTCATCAACGCCTAAGTTTTGAAAACGGTCTACGCTAAATTCTGTATCCCATACGTTTGCAGCATCAACAAAGAAGCTCGTACGTACAGAACTTGTATTTTCTTCATCTAAGAACGGTGTAGGAACAATTAGCTCCATACCTGCAACCGCTTTAGCATTACCACCAATACGACCTTGAGGTATTAATACATCAAACTCAGACGCACCACCTATACTACCTGTAGTTGAACCATCTGCATTAGGTGTACCAGGAATAGACGAAGGTATACGCGATATTGCTTGCGGTAATATTGTATTACGGTCAAAGCCACGTAATTCCATTTCAGTAATTCGGAAGAACTCTTGGAATGGTAATGTTTGTTCATAACCATTTGTTGAGCCATAGCCATTACCATAACCAAGCGCAGCACGCGTTGAGAATACCCAACGATGATCATTCGAAATTGGCCAGTAGAAGCGCGAATCATAATTCAGTTTAAAGTACTTAAGGTCTGAATTAGGCGTTGTTGCTGTTAAGTTTAAAGTTTGACGCGAACCTGCAGTTGGGAATAAACCTCGGTTAACAGTAACACGCGACCAACCTACACTTAACTCATATTTAGTAAAGTCAAAACCAGCATCTGGATTTTCAGGGTCTAAGAAGGTTTCTCGAAGTACTCGTGTTTGCTCGTACTCTGCAATATCAGAAAGTTCTTCTTGTATCCAACGCACCCCAAAGTTAACACGATTAATCGCATCAATTGGGAAACCTATGTTTGTACCAATACCATAACTTTTCGATTTATAATCAACAAGGCTAAACGCACTAGCATCGTAATTACTATAAAATATGCTACTACCTTGCGATACACCGTCTGGTGTAAAGTACGGGTCAGTGTATGACAAACTTACACGTTCAGAACCCTTTGAAGTATTAATATTAAAGCCAATTTGGTTACCAGTACCTAAAAAGTTAGATTCTGTTACACCAATATTGAATTGTAAACCTTGGTATGAGCCATATGCTAAGCCCGCGTTAAAGCTACCAGCTGATTGCTCTTTTACTGTAAAATCAACATCAACTTGGTCATCAACACCTGGTACAGGAATAACGTTAAAATCAACTTTTTCCATGTACGCTAAACGCTGAATTTGAAGTTTTGAACGCTCAAGGTTTTGATTAGATAACCATGCACCTTCAAGCTGAGTCATTTCACGACGCAACACTTCATCAGACGTATTTTGGTTACCACCAACAATAATACGGCGTACATAAACGCGTTTACCTGGATTAACCGACAACGTTAATTGTACTTCTTGATTCTCGTCGTCAATTTCAGGAATGGTACGTACTTCAGCATTAGCATAACCAAAACGTGCTAAGTAACTCTTAATAAACTCTTCAGAGGAAGTAACCACTGAGCCGTTATAAAGCTCACCTGCTCTAAGTGGAATAACACTCTTAATTAAATCTTCACGACCAAGTAAGTCACCAATAAAGTCAAAACCTTTAACTTTATATTTAACGCCTTCAGTTAAGTTAGCTGTAACATAAACAGACTCACGCTCAGGGCTTACTGATACTTGTGTAGAATCGATATTAAAACGTAAATAACCACGGTCTAAATAAAAGCTGCGGATTTTTTCTAAATCGCCTTCAATGGTTTGCTTTTGGTAGCGGTCGCTACCCATAAACTGCCACCAAGGTAAATCTTGCTGTGACTCAGCCAGTTTTAGCAAATCTTCATTAGAAAAAAGCTCATTACCTACCAAGTTAATTTGGCGGATAGATGCAGCATCACCTTCATCAAACTCTAATTTAAGTTTAACGCGGTTACGTGGTAATTTTGTAATGCTAATTTCAACTTTAGCATTGTATTTACCAATACTGTGAAAGAACTCAATTAACCCTTTTTCGATATTATCGATAACGGTTTTATCAAGCGGTTCACCTTGGCGAATATCTTGTTGCTCAAGTGATTCATTAAGCTGCTCGTCTTTAATGTCTTTATTGCCTTCAAACTCAATAAAGCTAATTGTTGGACGTTCAGTTACTTTAAAAACAACGTTATTGCCATCGCGAAGCGCTTTGATATTGTCAAAGTGACCTGAGCGGTAGAGTGATTTTATTGTTTTTGAAATCGTATAATCATCAACATTGTCGCCCACATTGATCGGAATATGCGTTAACGCAGCACCAAGTGCTACACGCTGTAAGCCTTCAACTTTAAGATCTTCAACAATAAAGGAGTTCTGGCCTAGGGCTGCAAAACTTGCACCCAATAAACTTGTTACTGCCAAATGTTTTTTTATAGCCATTTTATTATCTTTATCCTATACAACTGTATTACCGCTTAACATCCAAAATTAGAGATGCTTTACAATCGTGTTCTAATTAGTAATTTGTCACGCTGCAACTACAAACGCGATACATCATTGAACAAAGCGAAACATGTTAGAAAAATGAGTAACAAGGCACCCACTTTAAAACCAAACTCTTGTGTCTTTTCAGAGACTGGCTTTTTACGAAAAAGTTCAATTATGTAATACATTAAGTGTCCACCATCAAGCACTGGCAAAGGTAATAAATTAAATACACCTAAGTTAACACTGATTAGCGCTAAGAAGCTTAAAAAGGCGACTAAGCCATAGCTTACGCTAGTTCCAGCGCCGACTGCAATGCCCACCGGACCACTTAAATTTTTAACCGAAACCTGACCTGTAATTAAATTCCCTATCATGTCAAAACTAAGAGCAATTAATCGCCAAGTTTCTTTAGTGCCACGCACAATACTATCCAACGGACCGTAATGCCTAGTCTCAACAAAGCCTTCTGGCCACTGCTCTACAACGGGAGCAACGCCTAAAAAGCCACGCTCAGTACCGTCATCTGCTAATTGCCCTTTTGGGGTCACGGTAATGGTTTTTATAGTATCTTGTCTTTTTACACTAAATTGTAAAGATTTGTTAGCCGACGTGGTAATAAGATTAACTAATTGCTGCCAACTGCTTATTGTTTCGCCATTTACAGACAAAATAGTATCGTTAACCTGTAAATTTGCTTGTTCTGCTGCTGAATCTTTAGTCACTGCCGCAATAGTTAATGTTGCTTGAGGTCTAAATGGAACGATACCTAATGAGCTTAATGGGGGTACATCTTGTTGATCAAGCTTCCAGCCATCTAAATTAAGTATTTTAACGCGTGGTTGCAGGTTTTCATCACGAACAATAACCTCTACGCTTTCCTCGCCTAAGCTCGACATTAATGCAAATGTAGCATCTTGCCATGTTGTAATTTCGTCATCGCCAATTTTAATAATATGCTGGCTTGGCATTATACCCGCCTGCTCTGCTCGGCTTCCCTCTGTTACGCTTCCTACAACGGGTTTAACCGATTGCACACCCACCATATACATTACAGCAAGTGCAAAAATAGCGAATAAAAAGTTAGCCATAGGACCCGCAGCTACAATAGCAATTCGGGCCTGAACAGATTTTGCATTAAACGATAAATGGCGTTGATTTGCCGGTACTTCATCAACACGCTCATCAAGCATTTTTACATATCCGCCTAATGGAATAGCGGCAATTACATATTCGGTTTTATATTTGTCATGCCATTTTAAAAGTGGTTTACCAAAACCAATAGAAAAACGCAGTACTTTGACGCCCATTTTGCGTGCAACCCAAAAATGGCCGAATTCATGGACTGTAACTAAAATACCAAGCGCTAAAATAAATGAGCCTAGGTTCCAAAAAAAATCAAACATATTAATGCACCACTTTTTTAATAAATTGCGAAGCGCTTAAGCGAGCTAACCGGTCGCACTCTAAAATTTCGTCTAAGCTTTGTACATTGGTGTACGTAGCCGCTTCGAGAGTCTGTGCATTTATTTTATATATATCGGTAAAACCAATTTCACCTTTTAAAAATGCATTAACCGCTATCTCGTTTGCGGCATTCACCGTTGTTGTTGCTCCTTGCCCTGCACTACACGCTTCAATAGCGAGTTGCAAATTAGGGTAACGAGAAAAGTCAGGCTTGGTAAACGAAAAATTAGAAATATCAGAAAAATTTAGAGGCTTAACGCCTGCATTTATACGCTCAGGGTAAGCAAGTGCATGGGCAATAGGCGTGCGCATATCAGGATTTCCCATTTGCGCTAAAATAGAACCATCATGGTACTGCACCATTGAGTGGATAATACTTTGCGGATGGATAACCACATCAATATCGCTAGCATCGCAATTAAACAGCCATTTAGCTTCAATAAATTCCAAGCCCTTATTCATCATGGTTGCCGAATCGACAGATATTTTTTGCCCCATAGACCAATTAGGATGCGCAACAGCTTCACTAACTGTTACATCTTTGAGTGTATTTACATCACGCGTTAAAAATGGACCGCCAGAACCTGTAAGTAAAATTTTACTTACTCCGTGGTTTTGTAGCTTTTGATCGCCGTTACCATTTTGTAATGAACTAGGTAGGCATTGAAAAATAGCATTATGTTCGCTATCAATTGGCAGTAGTGTTGCCTTGTGTTGTTTAACTTTATCAATAAACAACTGACCCGACATAACCAGGGATTCTTTATTAGCAAGCAGTACTTTTTTACCGGCTTCTACTGCACTCAATGTAGGCAGTAAGCCCGCAGCACCAACAATTGCTGACATAACAATATCAACATCTGGATGAGCACATAAGTCGCTCATTGCTTGTTCACCGTGCATAACCAGTGTTTGGCACTGAGTATTAGCTAAATGACTAGATAACTGCTCAGCAGCTTGCTGCGTTGCCATAATCGCATAAAGCGGTTCATGCTCAATGCACAACTCAGCCATTTTTTTTGCATTCAGCCCTGCGACCAACACAAAAACATCAAATAATTCTTTGTTTCGTGATACAACATCAAGCGTACTTAAACCTATCGATCCTGTAGCACCTAAAATAACCAATAATTGCTTTTGGCTCATAAACTCAGAGTCCACGCGTAACACATAACAAACATAGGTGCCGCCGCCGTTAGGCTATCAATTCTATCTAAAATACCGCCATGACCAGGTAAGCAGCTGCCGCTATCTTTTAAGCCAGCTTCGCGCTTAAACATACTTTCTAACAAGTCACCAACCGCAGAAAACAACGCGATAAATGCAGTCATAATTGCATAAATTGGCCAAACATATAAATCTACTTCAGTGAAGTAACAAAACGCCAATACAAATATTATTGATGCGGCTACACCACCGGCTAATCCTTCAATTGTTTTGTTTGGACTCACTTTAGGCATTAACTTATGTTTACCAAAGCTTTTACCTGTAAAGTAAGCACCCACATCAGCGCTCCACACAATTCCTAAAACAACTAAAATAAGTACAGAACCAAAATGAGTAGACTCCATGTACTGAGCACTGCGTAATGTATTTAGTGCAAGCCATAGTGGTACAAGCGTAAGTAAACCGGCAATGCCACGCATTACCAAACCTTCATTCCACGCTTTTGCCATTGCTGGGTAACGCCATATTAAATAACTAGCAACAATCCACCAAGCAAACGCAAGTGTAAATAAATAATTCGCATCACCAACTAGCTTACCGTTTTGCCATAAAGCTTCAATTGGCCAGTGTAAATTAAGCAGCGCTAATAAAGCGGCAACTAAAAGTACAAACGATCCTCTTTTGAGCTTGTTACACAAACCCATGAATGCAGACCATTCCCATGCACCCAATAATACTATTGCACCAGCAAAATAACTAAATAACGTAAGCGGTGTATAAAAAACCAAAGCTAATGCTAATGGAGCTAGCACTAGTGAGGTTAAAATTCGTTGTTTTAACAAAATTGTGACCCTTATTCTATTTAGGTTTGAGCGAGTAATTGTTTTATTTGTTCGCCCGTACAACCAAAACGTCGCTCTCTGGCAACGTAACACGCAATAGCCTCAGCAAATGCTGCTTCATTAAAGTCAGGCCAAAGTGTTTCGGTAAAGTAAAGTTCAGCGTAAGCCGTTTGCCATAGTAAAAAGTTACTAATACGAACATCGCCACCTGTGCGAATAAGTAAATCAGGTTCAGCCTGATCTGCCATGCTTATATGTTGTGCTAAACGCTCTTCGGTAATATCTTCTGCGTTAAGTAAACCTTGTGCTACTTGCAACGCTAATTGCTTTGCAGCATTGGCAATATCCCAACGTCCACCATAATTGGCTGCAACATTTAAACGCAACCCGGTGTTATTTTCAGTCAGTTCTTGTGCAGCATATACTTTGCTACGTAAACTTTCAGAAAATCGTGATAAGTCTCCAATAATGGTCAGTTTTACATTGTTTTTGTGAAGCTTTTTTACTTCTTTTGTTAAAACAAACAAAAAAAGCTCCATTAAAGTATTTACTTCGTCTTCAGGGCGGCGCCAGTTTTCACTACTAAAAGCAAATAAGGTTAAAGATTGTATTCCTAACTTAGTACAAAACTGAACAGATTGACGCACAGCGTCCACGCCTTTTTTATGCCCATATACACGAGGTCTTTTTCTAGCTTGTGCCCAACGTCCATTACCATCCATGATGATAGCAACATGTTTGGGTAAACATTGCTGTGAAATTGTATCAGCGTCTAGAGCCATAAATATCGAGTATTCCATAAAAAAACGCCGCCTAGTATACCCCAGACGGCGTTTCAAAACTAATAATTTTAGTTGCTTAGATTTCCATCAATTCAGTTTCTTTCGCTGCTAAATGAGTATCCATATCTTTGATAAATTTATCTGTAAGCTTTTGAATTGCATCTTCTGCTTGACGCGCTTCATCTTCAGAAATTTCTTTATCTTTTAGTAACGCTTTAAAATCACCGTTTGCATCACGACGAATATTACGAACAGCAACACGACCGCCCTCAACTTCAGCGCGTACAATTTTAATTAAATCTTTACGACGTTCCTCTGTAAGTGGAGGAAGTGGTACACGAATAACAGTACCTGCCGACATAGGGTTTAAACCTAAATCAGACGCCATAATTGCTTTTTCAACAGCTTGCGCTAATGACTTATCGAAAACACCAATAGCAAGTGTACGAGAGTCTTCAATCGTTACGTTTGCAACTTGGTTTAAAGGTGTTGGCGCGCCGTAGTAAGACACCATAATACCGTCTAATATCGCTGGGTGAGCACGACCAGTACGAATTTTAGATAGTTGGCTGCCTAGTGCTGTTACACTCTTTTGCATGCGCTCTTGCGCATCTTTTTGAATATCGTTAATCACGGTTCAATCCTAATCTATTTGATTATTTCATCTGAGGCTTGTGAAGAAATAAGGGTTCCTTCTTCTTCACCCATAATAACACGCTTAAGCGCGCCTGATTTATTCATGTTAAATACGCTTAGTGGCATTTTATGATCGCGTGCCAAAGTAAACGCAGCTAAATCCATAACTTTTAATTCTTTATCAATAACTTCATTGTAGCTTAAGTGGGTATAAAGCGTTGCATCTGGATTTTTAACAGGGTCATCACTGTAAACACCATCAACTTTAGTTGCTTTGATTACGGTATCGGCTTCAATTTCAATACCGCGTAAACACGCAGCAGAATCGGTAGTGAAGAACGGATTACCCGTGCCCGCTGCAAAAATAACAACGCGACCTGTTTTTAACAAGCTAATTGCTTCAGCCCAATTGTATGCATCACATACACCATTTAATGGGATAGCCGACATTAAACGACAATTTACAAATGCACGGTGTAATGCATCACGCATTGCTAAACCATTCATAACGGTTGCAAGCATGCCCATATGATCGCCAACTACGCGATTCATACCCGCTTCGGCAAGAGAGCCGCCGCGTAAAAAGTTACCACCACCGATCACTAAACCCACTTCTACGTCGAGTTCTACCAGCTCCTTGATCTCTTGAGCCATACGATCTAAAACTTTTGGATCGATGCCAAAGCCTGCGTCTCCCATTAAAGCTTCACCGCTTAATTTGAGAAGAACACGTCTAAAAATAGGTTTGCGATTGATAATCATAGTATTGGGGCCAACTTTTATTGAATTATGGATAAAAAATAACCGCGCTTATGTTAAACATAAAAGCGCGGTTATTTTAAAGAATTTCTAGCTGCGAAGCAAAACCAAATAGTACTTTAATTGCATCTAATTTCCTTTTGCTTCACAAATAGTAATCTTACTTAGCTTTAGCAGCAGCAATTTGAGCAGCAACTTCAGCAGCAAAATCTTCTTCTTTCTTCTCGATACCTTCACCAACTTCTACACGTACGAAGCTAGTAACTGTTGCGTTTTTCTCTTTAAGAATATCGCCAACAGTTTTCTTAGGTTCCATGATGAAAGCTTGACCAGTAAGAGAAACCTCACCAGTGAATTTTTTCATACGGCCAACAACCATCTTCTCAGCGATTTCAGCAGGCTTGCCTTCATTCATCGCGATTTCGATTTGTACTTGTTTTTCTTTTTCAACAACATCAGCTGGAACATCTGAAGGTGTTAAGTATTCAGGGCTAGATGCAGCAACGTGCATTGCAACGTGCTTAAGTGTTTCTTCATCAGCAACACCCGCAACAACAACACCGATACGATCGCCATGACGGTACTCAACTAGGTTTTCACCTGTTACGTACTGTAAACGACGTACATTGATGTTTTCGCCAATTTTAGTAACTAGCTCAACACGGTCTTCTTCAAACTTAGCTTGTAAGTCTTCGATAGAGATTGTGTCAGCAATTGCAGCGTCAGCAACTTTATTAGCAAATGCTAAGAAGCTTACGTCTTTTGCAACGAAATCTGTTTGACAGTTAACTTCTACTAGTACTGCAACACCAGCGTTTTGCTTGATGATGATAGTACCTTCAGCAGCAATGTTACCTGCTTTTTTAGCAGCTTTAGCAGCGCCACTTTTACGCATGTTTTCAATCGCTAACTCGATGTCGCCATCAGTCTCAGTTAACGCTTTTTTACAATCCATCATGCCAGCGCCTGTGCGCTCGCGTAATTCTTTAACTAGGGCAGTAGTTACAGCCATTAGTAAATCCTCAAATCTGAATTCTGGTTTAGATAAGCGGGTTACCCGCTCTACAAGAATAGCAAGTCTTCACCTTAAAAAGATGAAGACTTGATGACAGCTAATTACTCAGCTTCTACGAAGTCGTCTTTCTCAGCTTGAGCAACGATGTTATTCTCGCGGCCTTCAGTGATAGCAGTGGCAACAGCACTTGTGTAAAGGCTTACTGCACGGATAGCATCATCATTACCAGGAACGATGAAATCAACGCCGTCTGGATTAGAGTTAGTATCAACGATTGCAACAACTGGAATACCTAGGTTGTTAGCTTCACGGATAGCAATGTGCTCGTGGTCTGCATCGATAACGAAAAGCGCGTCTGGAAGACCGCCCATGTTTTTGATACCACCAAGGCTTTTTTCAAGCTTTTCCATTTCGCGGTTAAGCATTAACGTTTCTTTCTTAGTTAATTTCTCGAAAGTACCGTCTTGGCTTTGTGCTTCAAGGTCTTTAAGACGCTTGATTGATTGACGAACTGTTTTCCAGTTAGTCAACATGCCACCTAACCAACGGTGGTTAACGTAAAACTGATCGCTAGCGATAGCTGATTCTTTTACTGCTTCGCTTGCTGCGCGCTTAGTACCAACGAAAAGAACTTTACCTTTGTTTGAAGCAGCACCAGTTAAAAACTTAAGTGCGTTATTGAACATTGGTACTGTTTGCTCAAGGTTGATGATATGTACACGGTTACGTGTGCCGAAGATGAAAGGTTTCATCTTAGGGTTCCAGTAACGAGCTTGGTGACCAAAGTGAACACCAGCTTGAAGCATATCGCGCATTGAAACGTTTGCCATTTTATAGATCCTCTATAGTTGTTAGGGTTAGGCCTCCACATATCCCATAGCACCAACACCGAAGTATTTAAACTTCAAATGCACCCAAGTGTATGTGACGATACGTGTGTGTGTTAAAATCAAATTGTGTTTGCCTTAAATACAAAAAATCATTTAAGAATTTATTTGTAAAAAGACGGCGCGCTTTATACCATATTAAAATTAAATACTCAACATCGCGTGCAAAAATTATGCAGCGATAAATATTCAAAACTCAACTTTGGAGCCTCAATGAGCGCTATTATCAAGACCCCTGAAGAAATAGAGAAAATGCGTGTAGCTGGGCGCTTAGCGGCAGATCTACTTGAAATGATCGGCCCACATGTAGTGCCTGGTGTTACCACCGATGAGCTAAATACAATTTGTCATGATTTTATTATTAATGTGCAAGAAGCAGTCCCTGCTCCATTAAATTATCATGGTTTTCCAAAATCGATTTGCACCTCGGTAAACCATGTTATTTGTCATGGTATTCCGAACGACAAACCGTTAAAAGAAGGTGACAGCGTTAATATTGATGTAACCGTAATTAAAGATGGTTACCACGGCGATACATCAAAAATGTTCCATGTTGGCACACCAAACATTCAAGGCAAACGTCTTGCTGAAGTAACACAAGAAAGCTTATACCTTGCCATTAAAATGGTAAAACCAGGTGTACGCTTAGGTGATATTGGCGAAGCTATTCAAAAATATGTTGAAGGTTTTAACTACTCAATCGTACGTGAATACTGTGGTCATGGTATTGGCGCTGGCTTTCATGAAGAGCCACAAGTAATGCATTACGGTAGAGCAGGCACTGGCGAAGCATTAAAAGCAGGTATGTGTTTAACTATTGAGCCTATGGTTAATGCGGGTAAACGCCAATGTAAACTACTTAAAGATGACTGGACTGTGGTAACACGTGACCGTAGTTTGTCTGCACAGTGGGAACATACATTATTAGTGACTGAAAATGGTGTTGAAATTTTAACGCTACGATCAGATGATACAATCGACAGGATCATAGAACACTAATAATAAGGGCATGTGACTTTTTAGATTTAACGAATTGTAACGCTAAAAAGTTAACACGCCCAATAACAGGAGCTCGCCCAGGTGGCATTACCCAACAAAGTAAAAAAGTTGCTTAGCGATGCTGAACAACTGAGTGATTATCGCGATTGTTCTAGCTATTTTTATAAATGGTTACATAACGAATTTTCTAAACAACCGGTTGGGAATTTAATTAATGCCCGGGCTGAGTTTATTGACCGCCTACTTATCAAACTGTTTCATGTTTACGATTTAGCTCATGAATCTGACTTAGCATTAATTGCAGTAGGCGGGTATGGGCGCGGAGAACTGCACCCCTACTCCGACATCGACTTTTTGTTGCTTGTTACACAGCAACCAAGCGAAGATGTATGTGAAAAAATAGGTCAGTTTGTCACTATGTTATGGGATCTCAATTTAGAGATAGGTCATAGCGTACATACAATCGATCAAGCAATTGAAAAAAAACGTGACGATGTCACCTTTGCCACCAGCTTACTCGAAAGTCGCCTTATTTTTGGTAATCACATTGAGTTTGAAAAACTCAAAATGCATATTATCGAAACACCAGTATGGCGCTCTGGTGAATTTTTTACTGCTAAAGTTCAAGAGCAAAACTTACGTCACAGAAAGTGCCACGGCACCGCGTATAATCTTGAGCCAAACATTAAAGAAAACCCAGGTGGTCTGCGCGACTTGCAAACCATTATTTGGGTAGCAAAAAAGCACTTTAGAACAGAAACCCTGCAAGAGTTAATAAGCCACGGCTACTTAACTCACGAAGAGTTTCAAGAGCTCTCAGAGTGTCTAGAAAACCTATGGAACATTCGCTTTGCACTGCATTTAGCCGCAGGCCGAGCCGAAAACCGCTTATTGTTTGATCATCAACCCCAAGCTGCTGAAATTTTAGGTTTTGGTAGCGACGGCAAAGCGTCTGTTGAACGTATGATGAAACGCTTATTTAGAATAATGAGCCGCGTACGAGAACTAAACCAAATGCTACTTTCATACTTTGAACAAAGTATAATGCCTGAAAGTAGTGAAAATATGGTGATAGAACTCGACAGAAACTTTGAACAAGTTGGTCATCAAATAAGAGTTAAAGATCCGTCAGTATTTTTTAGACGTGACCAACTCTTTGTATTATTTGAGCACATAGCCGACAACCCAGCAATAACGCATATTTACCCAAGTACTATTCGAACTATTCGCCAAGTACGCCGTCGTTTATTGGGCGATTTACAAGATTACGCAGCGTGTCGTGAAGCTTTTTTACGTCTTGTTAAACACCCTAACGGCATGGGTCGCGCATTTACGTTAATGCATAAACACGGCATGCTTGCTGCCTATTTGCCGCAATGGCGAAATATATTTGGGCAAATGCAATTTGATTTATTTCATGCCTATACCGTTGATGAGCACACCCACAAGCTAATTAAAAATATATACCAATATTTTAATAAAACAGGTATCAGCGAATTTCCTATTTGTAGTGAAATTGTCACTCGAATGGATAAACCTGAGCTGCTTTATTTAGCCGGTATTTTTCATGATATAGCCAAAGGGCGTGGCGGCGATCACTCCGAGCTCGGCGCGGTCGATGCTATAGCTTTTGCTAAATTACATGGTTTTTCATCGGCTGATGCTAAGCTAGTTGCATGGCTTGTAAGTAACCATTTACTTATGTCGGTTACTGCGCAGCGTAAAGACATTAACGACCCTGCTGTAATAAAAGACTTTGCAACACGCATAAAAACAGAGCGCCAACTCGACTACCTATATTGTTTAACCGTTGCCGATATACGTGCAACAAACGACAACCTATGGAACGATTGGAAAAACACCCTACTGCGTGAGCTTTACTTGCATACGCAACGCGCATTGCGATTAGGGCTCGAAAACCCGATGGATCAACGCGACCAAATTCGTGATAAAAAACACCAAGCAAAACAGCGTCTTATTAACTTAGGTTATGCTGAGGAAAAAATTGATTTAATTTGGAGTCGTTTTAAAGCAAATTACTACACCGCTTTTAGCGAACAACAAATATCGTGGCAAAGTGAGCATTTATTAAATAGCCCCGACTTAAGCCAGCCCAGTGTTGTTGTATCAAATAGAGCAATGCACGGCGGTACACAAGTGTTTGTATACAGCCCATATTCTAGCGTATTGTTTGCGCGTTTGGTGAGTGTAATTGGCTCTAAAAAAGCGCAAATACAGCATGCGCAGGTGCTTACCACCAAAGATGGCTACGTACTATTTAGCTTTGTAATACTGGAAGTTAATGGCGAGCCTATTGCAAGTGGGCGTGCGCAATCGATTAAACGCGGATTAGAGCAAGCGCTTAGCGACCCTCGTAGAAAAATACGCTTTAAAAAGAACCGCTCACAGCGCTTTAAAGACTTTAATATTAAACCTAAAATTATACTGCGACCACATGCACGTAAAGACCGCAGCTTAATAGAAATTCAAGCCGTCGATATACAAGGTTTATTGACCAAAATAGCCGAAGTTTTCCAAGCGCATTTACTACACATTCACGCTGCCCGTATTACCACGGTAGGTGAACGTGCTGAGGATTTCTTTGTTGTATCAAATAACGAATACCAAGCACTGACTGATGAAGAGCAAGCAAAGATTCATCAGGCATTACGTAAAAAATTCAACGCCGAAACAGAATAGAGGACACACATGTCAGATTTAAAAACGATGATCGAAAACGCATGGGACAACCGCGATAGCATTAGCCCAAGCACAGTATCAAGCGACGTAAAACAAGCTATTATCGACGCACTAGATTTACTTGATAGCGGCGCAGCACGCGTTGCTGAAAAAATATCAGGTGAATGGGTTGTACATCAATGGCTTAAAAAAGCAGTATTACTGTCGTTTCGTATTCGCGACAACCAACCAATGAACGACGGCGTAAACCAGTTTTACGACAAAGTACCACTTAAATTTAGCGACTACACGCCAGAGCAGTTTCAGCAAGGCGGTATGCGCGTAGTGCCAAACGCAGTAGCGCGTAAAGGCAGCTTTGTAGGTAAAAACGTAGTACTTATGCCATCGTACGTAAACATTGGCGCATACGTTGACGATGGCACCATGGTTGATACATGGGCGACTGTTGGCTCGTGTGCACAAATTGGTAAGAATGTACATTTATCAGGTGGCGTAGGCATAGGCGGCGTTTTAGAGCCTCTACAAGCTAACCCAACCATCATTGAAGACAACTGCTTTATTGGCGCACGTTCTGAAATTGTGGAAGGCGTAATTGTTGAAGAAGGCGCGGTAATTTCAATGGGCGTTTACATCAGCCAAAGCACCCGTATTTATGACCGCGAAACAGGCGAAATTCATTACGGTCGTGTACCAGCAGGCGCAGTAGTTGTACCAGGCGCACTACCTTCAAAAGATGGCACTCACAGCCTTTACGCTGCAATCATCGTGAAGAAAGTAGATAAGCAAACACGTGAAAAAGTAGGCATTAACGCCCTACTACGCTCAATTGATGAGTAATAGTCGGTTGGGTTGAGTGAAACGAAACCCAACGATACGTTGAAGTTAAGTGTTTTAGCTGAACTTTAATTGTATATAGAAAGCTCTAAGCCCTTTGGGTTTAGAGCTTTTATTAATTAAAAGGACTTATAATGTCTTCACTTTCAGACCTATCAAACTCAATAAAATCATCTATAACAGATAAAGTTACTCATCCTTTATTAGGTAGCTTCATTGTATCTTGGTTTTTTTTCAACTGGAAAGCTGTTTATTTCATATGCTTCTCAAATCTAGATGCTGCTTATAAAATAAAAAGTATTACCGAAAATTACTCTGATTAGCACCTAAATTTATTTTTACCACTCACCTCTAGCCTGGTGCTTGTATTTTTATTACCGCTTTTCACCGCTGCTTACACACGCTTCATAGCCTATACTAAAGAGTTTCAAATAAAGTCACTACCTGAGTTTTTCAAACCCCACAGTCTAAGTTTAGAAGATTCAAACTCATTAAGAGATTTCTACAAAACCGAATTTACCTCCTTAAACAAAGAACTTTCTAAAGCAAATAAAATTATCACAGACTACAGAACAAAAGATGAAAATATATTTAAAGAGTACAAAGACAAAATTAATAACGTGTTTGATTTATTTGCAGCTGTAAAGTTAGATGAAAACATTTTAAAAAACGAACTAGCAAACCCTGAAATAGATAAAATAAGATTCTTAGAGCAATTTCTAAGCTCCTCTGTGAATCATGAAAACCTCTATCCAGATTCAACATATATTTTAAAAAACAGTAAGACTTTATCTGCATGGGGATTTGAAAGCGATTTAATAGAAATTGAAGATGAAAATGAAAATGAAAATGAAGATAAGATCAATATGATAAAAATAACTAGAAAAGGGGTTGAAGAGCTTTCTAATTTGAAGTTTGAAGCATTTAAAAAACACTACGATCTAAATTCAGTCAATAGCTTTAATGGGCATGGCTTACATTAACTTATCAAGAAAAATTAAATCGTTGGGTTTCGTTTCACTCAACCCAACCTACGCTAGTGACATCCCAAAACCAAAAAAGCACTTATAAAATAAGTGCTTTCGTTGGTTTGCTCAATTAGGGTGGTTTACAGCGCGTTAAATACGTCGTCTGTTTTAGCTGCGCAAATAAAATCGTTTTTGTGTAGGCCTTTAATTGAATGGCTCCACCATGTAACGGTTACTTTGCCCCACTCGGTTAATAAACCAGGGTGATGACCTTCGTCCTCAGCCATGTCGCCGACTTTGTTAGTAAACGCGATAGCTTGTTTAAAGTTTTTAAATTTATAAACACGCTCAAGCTGCATAATGCCGTCGCGTACTTCTGGAACCCAGTCTGGGATTTTAGTAATTAATTGCGCTAACTCTTCGTCAGATACTTTTGGCGCATCTACGTGGCAGGCTTCGCATTTTTGTGTACTTAATGAAGTCATTCTAAATCCTTACTTTTAGCTTTTTAGCATTAATGTTTAACTGGCTAATTTTTCTTTTGGTGGAAATTTTGGGTCGTGCAAGCCAAGCTCTTTAGCTCGCTCAACTAAAGTCATAACATCCATTTGCGATATATCAAACAAGTCATGAATCGAATTTATGGTGTAGTACTGTGGTTGCATAATATCAATACGGTACGGAGTACGCAGTACATCAAGCACATTCATTGGGCTGATTTCTGGTGTATTTGAGTATACGTATTGAGTCTCTCCTGGGCTTGATAAAATACCGCCGCCGTAAATACGCAAGCCATCTTCGGTTTGCATTAAACCAAACTCAACTGTAAACCAGTAAACGCGTGCAAGGTATACACGGTCTTTCTTTTGCGCTGCGTAAGCTAACTGCCCGTATCTATGCGTAAACTCAGCAAAGTCTGGGTTACTTAACATTGCACAGTGACCAAATATTTCATGAAAAATATCTGGCTCTTGCAGGTAGTCAAATTCTTCACGGCTTCGAATAAACGTTGCAATAGGAAACTGCTTGTTAGCAAGTAATCTAAAAAACTCATCAAAGTCGATAAGCGCTGGAACAGGGGTTACTTGCCAACCGGTAGTCGCTAGCAACACTTCGTTCAACTCGCTTAATTGCGGAATGCGATCGTGTGGCAGATTAATTACTTTTAAACCTTCCATGTACTCGTTACACGCTTTGCCTTCTATACATTTAAGTTGACGTGCTACGAGTTCAGACCAAATTTTATTTTCTTCATCACTCCAATGTATAACCCCATTTTCGTCTGGTGTTTTGGAGGTGTATTTACTTGCTTTAGCCATAAGTACCTTCTTGGGGTTAACCTTAAATCGGTGTAAGTGTGATACTTAAAATCAATCAAATATCGAATGACCCCATACTATGCAAAAGTGAAGAGAAGTTTAATAGGTAGGCTAACATCTATAATTGGCACGATCACAACATTCGTAAATATAAATTTACACCAGTGACCACAATAAAATACAGACCTTTAAATAAAGGTCTGCAGAAGCAAAAACACTGTACACATTTAAATACAGCTATTGAATTTGAGTGAAAGCATGGTCTAAATCATCAATAATATCGTTAACATTTTCAAGCCCAACTGATAGACGGATCAAGCCATCACTTATTCCTGCTGCAGCTCGCTCTTCGGGAGTATAAGGTGAGTGAGTCATTGAAGCTGGATGCTGAATAAGAGTTTCAGCATCACCTAAACTTACTGCTAAAGTACAAAGTTTCATACTATCAATGAACTGCGCACCATCTTGCAATGTGCCTTTTATTTCAAATGCAATAACACCACCAGCGGCTTTCATTTGATTACCAATAAACTTATGACCAGGATGCGATTTAAGCCCTGGATAATATACGGTGCTCACTTGTGGGTGCGCTTCTAGATATTCGGCAATAATCTGTGCGCTTTGACAATGGCGCTCTATTCTTATAGCAAGGGTTTTTAAACCTCGGTTAATTAACCATGCGTCATGTGGGCTAATAGTTGCGCCAATATCTTTTAATACGGTCATTTTAATAAGCGTTATATGATCGGCCGATCCACATACAATACCCGCTACTACATCGCCATGCCCGTTCAAGTACTTAGTTGCACTGTGCACTATTATGTCAATGCCGTATTTTTTAGGCGATTGCAGTAAAGGCGTTAAAAAGGTGTTGTCGACCACGCTAATTAAGTTGTACTGTTTTGCTACACTGCCAATAAGTGCTAAATCGATTACCGCCATGGTGGGGTTAATGGGTGTTTCTACAAATATCATTTTTGAATTAGGTTTAATTGCTGCGCGTAATTCGGCCTCGTTAGTCATATCAACAAAAGTGACTTCGATTCCCCAGCGCGGCAACATATGCGAGAAAAACGCGAAGGTACATCCATATAAAGCACTTGAGGCAACAAAGTGATCTCCTTGCGATAAAAAGCTTAATACCGACGCAGACACTGCCCCCATTCCGGTTGCGGTTGCAGCTGCGGCTTCACACGTTTCTAGCTGAGCAACTTTTTGCTCAAGCTCGGTAGTTGTAGGGTTTCCTAAACGCGTATAAATATAGCCAGGCTCGTCGCCTGCAAAACGCGCAGCACCTTGTGCAGCATTTTCAAAATGAAAGGTAGAGGTTTGATACAAAGGAGAAGTGAGTGCGCCGTGCGGGTCGTTTGCTTTTTGTGGTCCGTGAATACACTGGGTATTTATATGATGCTTGCTCATTGTAGGCTCATTTTTTTGATTATTATGTTTTATCGATTTCATAATCAAAACGTATGGGCTTACAAACAGCAAGCATGCCGGATGCTCAGATGGCTATTTGTGAAAAGTTTATGCATATAGCTGTACACAAATATTGCCAAGTCATTGTGAGCTTTAATTTATTTAAAGTAGTTTTAAAACACTTATTAAAAATACTTACTCTGGCGTTGCTGGCTTTTTACGACTAATAATTTTACTCGCAATGCTTTGTACCGTCTCTTTTAATAAACTGCGCTTATTTTCAAGCCTTGGTAATGGTCGGCTAAGCTCCATTGCTTTATAGCCAATTCGCGCGGTAAAAATACCCGCACTTATACCTTGAGCCGCACGACCCGACAGTTTACCAAGTAATTCTGCACTGAGCGCTGTGGCGGCTAAATCCGACACTAACTCTGCACTGCCTACAAACATGACTTGCCTTATAAGCATACGGTATAGCTTTATACGGCTCGCATAACCAAAACCAATGCCATAAATTTTACCTATTTGCTCAATAAGTTTTGTACCGCGCCAAAGCACCGCCATCATATCGACCAGTGCAAGTGGACTAAGTGCCACCAGTAATGCAGACTCAGTTGCAAAGCGATTAATTAGCTTTTTAGCTTTAGTGTCTTGCGTTATTAATAAACTATTGGCGTATAGCGTCATTATTTCTTTGTCACTGTGATGCGTAGCTACTTGGCTTTTAAAGGTTTCAAAGTTATCAAGCTCTTGGTGTTTATTAAGCTTTTCTAACCAAGGTAATGCACCACCTACTTGCTCACTATTTAAAAGTCTATCAGCTTCAACTCTATGTAACTGATTACGCTTTAAACTGCGCAGCATTCGATACTCTCGCCATAACAAGCGCCCTATTAGTAATACACCGCTTACAACGGCGGTTAAATAAACACTCCCTAAAATAACGGATTGCTCAAAAGCGAACACTAACGAAAACGCAAATTCTAAAAGTACCAGTATCAAAAAACTAATAGCAAAAATACCCTTGAGGGTTTGCCATTTTGATTTTTTATAGACAGGTTCTAAGTCAATTTCTGGCTCAAGTGCTTCATCTTCAAGGTCTTCGTAATCACTTTGCCCGTGCTGAATAACTTTTGCACTTGATAAAACAGACTCATCTTGTTCAATACTTTGTGCGTTAATTCGACGCCCTGCTTGAAATTGTTGGTTTAACTCACTCATGTTAATTTGTCTCCTAGCAGGTACTGCATTACATGGTCTAATCGAATATGTTTTAGCTGTTTATCAGGATTTGCCATAGGGGAGAACGATAAAAACTCAAACCCCTGTGCAGGCCACTCACTTTTATTGAGCATTCTCGCTGGTGGCTGTGGCGGTAAATAAGTAAGCCATTCAAGTTCGTTTAAAGGCTTTCCGTAAATACAGTCAAGCGTTTGACCTTTGTCGGTAATTTGGCGCGATTGTGTCGCTGCGATTGACGACATAGCCATGGTTTCTATTTTTACACCATCAAACTTTAAATGATTACTTTGCTCATGCACGAGTGAATCGAGCAGTAACGCTAAGTCTTTATGGTGTTTAGCACTTATATGGTCTGATTTGTTAGCCGCAAATAATATTTTATCAATATTGGGTTTAAACAAGCGTTTAAAAAAGCCCGACTCTCCATAACTAAAATGAGCGAGTAACTGATTTATTACACTGCTTTGCTCTTGCAGGGTTTCATGCCCTTCGTTTAATGCGCTAAGTACATCTACAAGTACTATTTGGCGATCGAAGTGCTTAAAGTGCTCATTATAAAATGGTTTTACGACTTCTTTTATATAGGCATCAAAACGCTTTATTAAATGCGCTAAGTTTGAGCCCGATACAACGTCGTTATTTATATGATCCCCCGATACCGGAAAAAACAATAACAACGGTGCACCCTGTAAGTCACCAGGCATTAACATGCGACCAGGTTGTAACATGGCTAATTTGGTGTCTTTTTTAAGCCCTACCAGCATACTTTGATAAAGCTGTGCAATATGAGCAAGTGCACTTTCATCTACAGGTGCATTTAAATCGAGTTGCTCAACGGCAGCTAAAAAATCACTTGATGTATTTACACGCGACGCTTGTGTTAATAATGGATATTGTTGGGTGCACCACTGCTCGTAACTTTGCTCAAGCATAGGTAAATCAAGCAGCCACTCACCGGGGTAATCAATAATATCTAAATAAAGCGTTGATTGCGGTGAAAAGTGCCCGCGCAGTCCTGCGTTACTTCGATATTTAATTGCCAAGCGTAATGTATTAATTCGCTCAGTTGATGCAGGCCAACTCGGTTCGCCATCGCTTGGTAATAAAGCATTGAGTGCTCGAGGGTAATCAAACGTAGGCACTTTTAGCGCCTCTTGCGGCACTACTTTTGTGGCAATGTGGCGATGCTCACGCATCACATCAAAAAAAGGTAAGTTTTTATCATCAGCTTGGGTTGTTAGGTGCTTAACAAGCGCAGTAATAAACGCTGTTTTACCGCTACCACTTAAGCCTGTTACGGCCAGTTTTACATGTTGGTCTAAACTGCGATGAAGGGCTTTTTGTGCTTTGCCTTTAATGCTTTTAAAGGTCTTTTTTGCAAATGATTGGCTCATAAAGTGTCTTGCACCCTATCTGCCGTAATTTATCACGCTACAAACAAGGTGCTTATAAATCCTTTAAAGTTTATTAATTTCACGGCTTACCGTAAATTCGCTCGAAGTAACATGGCGTTCCATATCTTGTAAGCGAACATCTACACGCGTTAAGCGCTCTTTTAAATCTTGCAATGCGCGGCGTGGTGGCTCGCCTTTTTGCCAGACTTTAAATTTTACTTCTAACGGATCGTCATGTTTAGTTGAATTTGTATTCGCTGTAGCAGGTTCTTTTTTATCTAAAATAAACCACGCTGCAATATACGCTACCACAAATAATGGACCACCTGTTAGCAGTACCGCACTAACAAATATAATGCGAACTAACCATAACTCCATATTAAAGTAGTCACTTAATCCCGCACATACGCCGGCAATTTTACCACGCTTTGGGTCTCTTAATAATTCGCGTTTGGTACTCATACTTTGCGTCTCCATTGTGGTGACTCTTGATCAAGCAATGCTTCTAGCGTTTCTACTCTATCAGCCATTTTTTCAGCTTTGTGTGCGAGTTCAAGTAACTGGCGATGTTCGTGTTCACTTAACCCTTGGCTTACTTGTTTTTTGCTACGGTAGTGTAAAATTAACCACAGTGGAGCAACAAAAATCATAAACAAGATAAATGGTGCAACTAGTATCTCTGGGTCAAACATAATCCTCTCCTGACAATCCGTTTTGATGTTTTTAAGCTGGGGCACATGGGCCCCATATATTTTTATATGTAATTATTTATTAGCCAGCTTCTTTTTAAGTTTGGCTAGTTCATCATCTATCTTTTCATTTTTTTGTAAATCAGCAATTTCGTCTGCTAACGTTTGTTTACCTAAATCGTAAGACTCAATTTGAGATTCTAGTCCATCAATTTTAGTTTCGTAGCGTTCAAAGCGATTAAGAGCATCTTCTACCTTTGAGCTATCAAGCGCTTTTTTCACTTCAAGGCGCGACTCAGCCGAACGTTGACGCAGTATAATCGCTTTTTGACGTGATTTAGCATCAGCTAACTTATCTTGAAGTGTTGTAACTTCTTGTTGTAGCTTTTCAATATGAGAATCTACATTTTCAAGCTCACTTTGTACTGCGGCTACTGCATCTGCCGACTTTTGCTTTTCAAGTAGCGCTGAACGCGCTAAATCGTCGCGGTCTTTACTTAAAGCCAGTTCGGCTTTATCTTGCCAATCACTTACCTGTGCTTTAAGTGTTTCTACACGGCGTACAATTTCTTTTTTCTCTGCCAATGTTTTAGCTGACGTAGAACGTACCTCAACAAGCGTATCTTCCATCTCTTGAATTATCAGACGAACCATTTTTTCTGGGTCTTCTGCTTTATCTAAAATGGCGTTGATATTAGAATTAACAATATCTGCAAAACGTGAAAAAATTCCCATAACATTTACCTCTGTAATTTAAACTTAGTTAGTCTGCTCTAACTAGTATCAATATGCTTGCCAACTTTTCAAAAGTTAAAATACACTGTATTTTCATTACGTTAAACTATATAGACAAATTACTTTAGTTATCTATGATTATGAAATACACTAACTGTTAGTAAAAATGACCAAGAGTTAGGAAATATGAGCCAATATCGCCAGCAAGATAATTTACTCGGCCAATCAGATAGCTTTCTGTCTGTATTAGATCAGGTATCGCAACTCGCTAATTTAGATAAACCGGTACTTATTATTGGTGAACGCGGCACAGGTAAAGAATTAATAGCAGCACGCTTACACTTTTTATCCAAACGTTGGGAGCAAAACTACGTAAAGCTTAACTGTGCAGCGCTTAACGAAAACCTACTCGAAAGTGAATTATTTGGTCATGAAAGTGGTGCTTTTACAGGTGCAAGTAAACGCCATGAAGGTCGTTTTGAGCGCGCTAATAGCGGTACTTTATTTTTAGATGAGCTGGCTAACACATCGCCAATGGTACAAGAAAAACTGCTACGCGTTATAGAATACGGCGAATTTGAACGTGTTGGCGGCAAACAAACAGTAAAAGTAGATACTCGTTTAGTGTGTGCTACAAACGAAGACTTACCCTATTTAGCTGAGCAAGGTGAGTTTAGAAGTGATTTACTCGACCGTTTAGCATTTGATGTAATTACCCTACCGCCACTGCGAGAGCGCCAAGACGATATTATGCTACTTGCCGAGCAATTTGCGATGAATATGGCACGTGATTTAGAGTGGGAATTATTTAGCGGCTTTACTCGAAGTGCTACCGAAACACTCCTTAGTTACAATTGGCCTGGTAATATACGAGAACTTAAAAACGTAGTTGAACGTAGCTTATATCGTCACGGCAGTGAACATATCCCCGTTCACCAGATTATTTTAGACCCATTCGATAGCCCATTTAGACCAAAGCCACGTGTAAAAGCCGTTGCAGCCTCACCAATAATTGCACCAGAGCCTGTAATTACAGCGACTCCTGTTGTACAACAAAACATTGAGCTTGCTGCTAATATTCAATTTCCATGCAGCTTAAAAGAACGCTCAAACGACTTTGAAATAAACATGATTAATAAAGCACTCGAACATAGCCAATTTAATCAAAAGAAAACTGCAGAAGTACTTGGTTTAACGTATCATCAATTACGTGGTTATCTAAAAAAATACAATTTGTTGGATCAACAATAGTTAGAGGTTATGCGGGTGCATAAATTATTACTTTCTTTGCTAGCAGCCACTTTAGTTGGCTGTATAGATAGCAAAGAAGAAATCATAGAAGAAAAAAATCAAGGCTTAGTTTATTGCGCTGAAGCTAACCCTGTGTCGTTTAATCCGCAAGTAACAACCACGGGTTCGACTATCGATATTATTGCCAACCAATTATACGACCGACTAATTAGTATTGATCCCGTTACGGCTGAATTTCAAAGTGAATTAGCTACCGATTGGAAAATCAGTAAAGATGGTAAATCGGTAACCTTTACCCTGCGTAAAGGTGTTAAATTTCATACAACAGCTTATTTTACTCCTTCGCGTGACTTTAACGCCGATGACGTTATTTTTACGTTTAGCCGACTATTCGATGTGTATAATCCTTATCACTTTGTAGGTGATGCAAATTATCCTTATTTTCAAAGTGTGGGAATTGATCAGCTAATCCGAAAAATTGTTCGCGTGTCTGACTATCAAGTACGCTTTGAATTATTTAGCGCAGAAAGCAGCTTTTTAGCAAACATGGCAACTGACTTTGCGGTTGTGCTTTCAGAAGAATACGCAACAAAGCTAAAAGAGAACGACCAAACTAACCTATTTGATCAGTACCCTGTTGGCACAGGACCGTATATTTATAAAGAATATCGCCGCGACCACTTAGTACGCTTTTACAGAAATCCGCTGTACTGGAAGCACGATGTAGCACTTGAGCAACTCGTTTACGATATAACGCCTAATGGCACTGCTCGTATTGCTAAAATGCTGACTAAAGAATGCGATGTAACAGCCCACCCTAGCAGCGCGCAATTGAGTATTTTGGCTCAGCGTGATGATATAAATATCGAAAAAGAAACAAACTTAAATGTTGGCTATTGGGCATTTAATACAGAGCGTGCTCCATTTGACGACCTCAGAGTACGCCAAGCACTCGCGCATGCCATAGATATAGATAAAATTATGCAAGCAGTGTATTACGGTAACGGTACGCGTGCACAATCAATTTTACCACCAACATCGTGGGCTTTTGAACCACAAGAAAACATTCCAACCTTTGACCCTGAGCTTGCCAAAAAACTATTAATAGAAGCTGGGTTACCTAATGGCTTTGACATGAATATTTGGGCAATGCCGGTAAGCCGTATTTATAATCCCAATGCTCGAAAAATGGCTGAGCTAATGCAAAGTGATTTACGCAAAGTGGGTGTTAACGTAAGTATTGTAGAATACGAGTGGAATACGTTTATTCAACGTATTGGTGAGCATCGCCACGACAGCGTATTACTTGGTTGGGCTGCTGATACACCAGATCCTGATAACTTTTTTAGCCCACTGCTTAGTTGCTCAGCAACCTTTAGCGGAAAAAACCCAGCAAACTGGTGTGACCCTGAATTTGATTTACTCCTTACCCAAGCTCTCGATACGACAGATTTAAATATGCGTAAAAAATACTACGAGCAGGCGCAAAGTCTTATTATTGATAAGCTGCCATTATTGCCTATTGCTCATGGTTTGCGTTTTCAGGCAAGCAGTTCTGATGTAGAAGGCATAACACTTGGACCATTTGGTGCTATTTCACTAGCTAATGCGAGGAAAAAGTAATGATCTTAGATTATATTTTTCGTCGCCTTGGTTTATTTTTTTTTATGATACTACTGCTGAGTATCTTTACTTTTTCACTCGCCTATTTATTCCCAGGTGATCCACTCAGTAATTTAAGCGGCATACCAAGTAGTAACTTTACCCAGCACAGCGAGCTCGAAGATAAGTACTTATATGATAGTAATTACTTTATGCAATATATCGCCTTTTTAGGACGCATTTTTCAAGGTGATTGGGGCGTTTCTTTTGCATCAGGGCAAAACGTATTTTCTCATATTGTTGATTTATTACCTGCTACATTAGAGCTCAGTATTTATGCACTTTTTGTATCGGTTGTGGTAGGTGTACCTGTTGGTATTTTAGCTTCTGTTTATTATAAACGTTGGCCCGACAAACTAATTAACTCGACTGCTATTGTTGGTTATTCAATGCCCGTTTTTTGGTTAGCGCTATTACTTATTATGGTGTTTTCGTTAAAGTTAGGTTGGTTTCCTATGTCGGGAAGAATGGGATTACTTTACGAGATTCCATCTGCTACTGGTTTTATTTTAATTGATATTGCCTTAGCCAATTTTCCCTATCAGGGTTTTGCTTTTTTAGATGCATTGCGCCATTTAACTCTGCCCACCATTGTGCTTGCTATGTATCCAACCACAGTATTAATTCGCTTTACGCGTGAATCAATGCTTAAAGTAATGGATCAAAACTTTATAAAAACAGCTAGAGCAAAGGGTCTTAATCGCAGACAGCTAATAATGCACCACGCGCTGCGAAATGCTTTGCTACCGGTAATTAAACAGATTGGTTTGCAATTTAGTACGCTCATAACACTTGCTATGATAACCGAAGTTATTTTTTCGTGGCCAGGTATTGGTCGCTGGTTAATTGACAGTATTTATCAACGCGATTTCCCCGCGATTCAAGGCGGATTAATGGCGGTTTCGCTCTTTGTTATTTTAGCCACCATCATAACTGAGCTTACTTATACTCTATTCGACCCAATTTCACGGAACCAAACCCATGGCAAAGTTTAATTTATTTTCTGAAGAGTCGAATACATCGCCACTTGCGCGATTTTGGCGTAAATTCAAAAATAATCATCCAGCATTAGTTGGCCTATGGATATTTTTAGCGTTTGCCTTACTTGCTGCAAGTGCTCCCTTTTTAGCTCCATATGGTGTAAATCAGCAGCACAGTGATGCATTACTTATTCCGCCTTCGTGGCGAGAAATGGGCGATGTACGCTTTATTTTAGGCACCGATGATTTGGGTCGAGATGTACTTTCTCGTTTAATGAATGGTGCTACATATACTTTTGGTTTATCGGTAGTGGCCGCATTGCTCACCACTATTATTGGCGTTTTAGTAGGTACTTTTGCAGGTATTAGCCGAGGGCTTCGTTCAAGTTTTTTAAATCATTTACTTGATATAACGTTATCTATTCCCTCTTTGTTGCTGGCTATTATTATTATTGCGGTGCTCGGTCCTGGTTTAATGAATACGGTTTGGGCTATTATTTTGGCGCTCCTTCCGCAGTTTATTCACTCAATTAAAAGCTTAATTGTTGACGAGTTAAATAAAGATTATATAACTGCATTTAAGCTCGATGGAGCGTCTAATTGGCATATAATATCGCGCGGTATATTCCCTAATATTTACGAGCATATTGTGGTTATATTTACGATGGCGCTTTCTACGGCAATTTTAGATATTTCGGCATTAGGCTTTTTAAAATTAGGCGCTCAACCACCGACTACAGAATGGGGGGCAATTTTAGCTGAAAACCTAGGTCTCATTTATTTAGCGCCTTGGACTGTTGCACTACCCGGTGTACTATTATTTTTAGCAGTGCTTTCAACCAACTTAGTGGGCGACGGGCTGCGACAAGTGTTAAAAGAACGTAAGGCTGATTAAATGCAATTACTAGATGTTCGAAACCTAACTATTGAGCTGCGCACCTCTGAAACGGTAATTAGAGCCGTAGACCGAGTGAGTTTTAGCTTAAAAGAAGGCGAAGTACACGCACTTGTAGGCGAGTCAGGCTCAGGAAAGAGCCTAATAGCAAAAGCAATTGTAGGTGTTCTTAACGAACGCTGGGATATTACCGCCGACAGAATTCACTGGCGCGGTGTTGATTTAATGCGTTTAACACCCGAGCAACGCCGTAAAACAGTAAGCCAAGACATAGCAATGATCTATCAAGATCCAAGCCGATGCCTTGACCCTACTGCTAAAATATTTGACCAAATAGCCGAAACACTGCCTGAAATTGCAAGTAAAGGGTTTTTCTTAAAGCGTAACCGCGAACGAAAAGATCGCGTTAAGGCACTCATACACAAAGTGGGGATTAAAAACCACGAAGCCGTACTGAGCAGTTACCCGCATGAACTCTCTGAAGGTGTGTGCCAAAAAGTCATGATTGCAATGGCTATTGCACGTACTCCTAAGTTATTAATTGCCGACGAACCTACTACAGCACTTGAGAGCACAACTAAAGCACAAGTTTTTAGATTATTAAAAAGTCTGAATCAATTAAAAAACATGTCAATTTTAATGATTTCTCATGAACTCGAAGAAATTGCACATTGGTCGCATGGAATTCATGTTTTATATTGCGGACAAATGGTCGAAGCTGGACCTACGCACAAAATATTTAGCCAGCCGCGCCACCCGTATACACAAGCATTATTAAAAAGCTTGCCAGACTATGAGCAAGGTTTAGCCCATAAAGAGCCTTTTTATGCGCTTAAAGGCACTATTCCTACACTACAGCATTTACCTATTGGTTGCCGACTAGGACCACGTTGCCCACAAGCACAAAAAGCATGTGTAGTAACTCCTAAGTTTACAAAGCACAACGGACACAGTTATGCGTGTCACTTTCCGCTAATTAAGGATATGAGATAATGCAGCCTTTATTAAAAGTACAAGCTCTGTCAAAAACGTTTAATGTGCGAGCGGGGCTTTTTAGCCGTAAAAAATTTGAAGTATTAAAAAATATTTCATTTTCGGTTGGTAAAGGTGAAAGCATTGCAGTTATTGGCGAAACGGGTTCAGGAAAAAGCACCTTAGCAAAATTGCTCTCTGGTGCTGATAGTGCTGATAGCGGGCAAATTTTACTCGAAAATAACATTATCGAAAATAATGGTGTTCGCGACAATCAATGTCGTCATATCCGTATGATTTTTCAAGACTCAGGTGCGTCGCTAAATCCAGGATTAACTATTGGCGATATGCTCGACGATTGTCTTTTATATAATACTGATTTTGAAAAACTAGAACGTATAGAAAAAATTAATACAACGTTATCTAAAGTGGGTCTATTAATAGATCACCAACATTACTATCCACATATGTTTAGTGTAGGGCAATTACAGCGTGTAGCGCTCGCTCGTGCATTAATTTTAGATCCGAAGGTTGTGGTGCTCGACGAAGCTGTTTCGTCATTAGACCCCTCTATACGTGCGCAAATTGTTAATTTATTACTAAAGCTTCAACGAGACACTGGGCTGACTTATGTGATGATCACTCATCATTTAAGTTTAGTGCGCCATATTAGCGACCAAGTTATTGTGCTCGATAAAGGTGAGGTAGTTGAATACGGCCCCACTGAATCTGTATTTCAAAACCCACAATCTAAAGTTACCCAACGTTTACTTAGCTGTTAATAACAGCTTTCTTACCAGCAAACCTCAACTTGTGTGCAATGTAACCTCGTTTATAAAGGTCTTTATTAAATGTATTGCATTTAATACCAATTTTATTAAAAACATAATCAATAATTTAATGTAATTGGTATAACACCTAAATTATAAAGAGGACCTATGCTTAAAAAAACATTACTCACCGGTATTTCATCGCTATTACTTTTATCAACAACGGTTATTGCCGATGTAACCCCTAAAGATCAAAACTGGGTTGGTGGAGTTGATCATCTAGGGTTAACAGTATCAAACCTTGATGCTTCTAAAACATTTTTTGCTGATGTACTTGGTTTTAAAACGCTAGGAAGTGACCCAACCTACCCTGCTTATTTTTTATCAAACAATAAAATAACCATTACATTATGGCGCGTTAAAAATGATGAAAAACGTGTGGAGTTTAATCGCGCAGAAAATGTGGGCTTACACCACTTAGCACTCAGTGTTGAGAGTATTGAAAAGTTAAGCGAGCTTCACAAACACTTAAAAATGCAAAATAATATTATTATAGAATTTGCACCTGAAAACCTAGGTAAAGGTCCAACGCAACATATGATGATTAGAGAGCCTAGCGGTAATCGTATCGAGTTTATTGCCAGACCTAGCTAATATAAACTTTATTCAAGACAATAAAAAAGGCGCTTTTAAAGCGCCTTTCTTTATGAACTAAAATTAATTACTCAACTGGTTGTGTAGTCGTTGGTAAATTAAGTTTAGCTTTCGCCTTTAACGCTTCAATAAATACCATATAGTTTTTATTAGCTTGCGCCATAGTAATGCTTTGTTTTGCTTGTGGGTCAATGTTAGCTGCAACTTGTGCATTTGTAACCGACTTAAGCGCAACAATTGCTGCATCGCCATTATTTAAATAAACAAGTTCAACTACAGGGGCACCTGCTGGGTGAGCCATTTTAAATGCCTGAGTCGCAATAGCTGGCGAAACAGTATAGCTTTGACGCGTTAACTTAGCTTCTTGGCGAACTGTTAAGTTTTGCTCACTAGCAACGTCATTTAAGCTCTTACCTGCTTGTACATCTGCAAATAAGGTGCGTGCTTTTTCTTTAGCAAGCTCTGATGACTTTTCATTAACTAAGCGTGCTTTTATTTCTTCACTCACTTCACTCAATGGCTTAGTTGCAGCAGGCTTGTGCTCATTTACACGAACCACAATCGCATGCTCATTTCCAAGCTCAATAATCTCAGAATTTACTTTATCTTCAAGTAAATCAACTGAAGATAATGCAGTAATAACTGATGGAGTGTTTAACGGCTCTGGTAATTCATTAAGAGATAAAAGCGCTGTTGATTTAACTTCAACGTCTGCAACTTCAGCTGCATCGTCTAAGCGGTCTGAAATTTCAAATGCTAATGCACCCATTTCACTTTGCTTTTCGTAAAACGCATCTACTTTCTCAGCTTGCTCAAGCTCTGCACGTAAGTCAGCTTTTACGCTGTCGAACGATTTAACTTGCTCAGGTTGAATATCAGTTAATTTAATTATGTGGTAACCAAACTCTGAAGCAACAACGTCTGAAATATCACCTTTGTTTTCAAGTGCGAATGTCGCATCTTCAAAAGCAGGATCCATTACATCACGCTCAATCCATTCAAGGTCGCCACCAATTTCGCCACTAACAACATCATCAGATGATGTTTCTGCTAGCTCAGCAAAATCTGCACCTTGTTTTAATTGTGCTAATAACGCATCCGCTTTTTCTTTGGCAACATCATCATCTTCACTGTTATCAATTAAGATATGCGAAACGCGACGTTTTTCTGGCTCAATATATTGTGCTTTATTTTGCTCGTAATACGCTTTAACATCGTCTTCAGTTACTGATTCTACAGTTATGTCATCGGCTTTAAGCTCAATATAATTTACTGAAATAAGCTCAGGCGATAAAAACTGTGATGCATTTAGCTCATAGTAATCAGACACTTCTTCATCAGATACTTCTACAGTGGTAGCTAATGCTTCTTTATTTACAACCAAGTAATCAATACTACGTGTTTGTTGCTGTAGAGCAATTGCGCTTTTAAGTTCGCTATCTAGTGCAAACTCAGTACCGGCAACAGCAGATACAAGCTGACTACGTGTCATATCTTTACGTAGGTATTCACGAAATGCATCTGGTTGGAAATTCATTTGACGAATAACTTGTAGGTAACGGTCGTTATTAAACTGCTCACCTACTTGAAAATATGGTAGTTCTAAAATTGTTTTACGTACACTTGCGTCGCTAACGCGAAGACCTAAATCAGCCGCTAGTTGTGATTGCAATTCTTGTTGTACTAAGCGGTCAACTACACCTTGGCGAATTTGTGCCATGTAATTTGGATCTGCTGCAATTTGTGTAAAGTACTCACCAAATTGTTGCTCTAAGCGACTACGTTCGTTTTGATAAGCACGGTTAAAATCGGTTTGGCTAATTTTAATTCCATTTACTTCAGCAACGGGTTGTTCTGTGGTTTGACCTAAGTAACTACCGATCCCTGCTAAGGCAAAAGATAAAATCACCGCGCCTAAAATTATTTTGGCTATAGGTCCTTGCGAACCTTCTCTGATTTTCTCAAGCATTTGTTTATCTCTTTTCGATCAAGGTTTTTTACCTTGTCACATGTAAAAAAAGCGTATCTTACCAGATACGCTTTTTCACTTGAAGTAACTGGCGGTAAAGTTACTTAATTCATCATCTGCGATTATTAAGTACTTGTACATTCGCCATAACTAATGTGTTTAAAACAGTGATTAGTTTACTGCGTCTTTAAGCGCTTTACCGGCTTTGAAAGCAGGAATGTTAGCAGCAGCAATTTGAATAGTTTCACCAGTTTGTGGGTTACGGCCTGCTCGTGCAGCACGTTCACGTACTGAGAAAGTACCAAAACCTACAAGTGCAACTGAATCGCCATCTTTTAGCGCGCCAGATACAGATTCGATGAATGAATCAAGTGCACGACCTGCAGCCGCTTTAGAAATGTCAGCATCAGCTGCGATTTGATCGATTAATTGAGATTTATTCACAATATCATCCTCTTTCATTGTTATTATCAAGAGCGATGGTTTTTTAAACTAACATCACTTTTTTGAAAATTTTAGAGCAAACTAATTATGCTCACATGATTATATTTTTCTTAAGCCTAGGCCCTATAAGGGCTAGGCTTGAAAACCAGTGCTTAACTTATCATACCGTTTAGATTTGAAAAGCCCTAAAAAGCACTTTTTTTAGGTTTTTTACTGCTTTTTTGGTGTTTCGACTGAAAAAGTCTCAACTGGGTGCACTAAAGCTAGTTTTAAAACTTCGTCAATCCAAGTAACAGGGTGAATATCTAAGCCTGCCAGTACGTTTTCTGGGATCTCTTTTAAGTCACGTTCGTTAATTTTTGGAATAATTACTGTTTTAATACCGCCACGATGCGCCGCTAATAACTTCTCTTTTAAGCCACCAATAGGAAGTACTTCACCACGTAATGTAATTTCACCAGTCATCGCTACATCAGCGCGTACAGGATTACCTGTTAAGCTCGACACTAAACCGGTTACCATTGCGGCGCCTGCACTTGGACCATCTTTAGGCGTAGCGCCTTCAGGTACGTGTACATGAATATCACGCTTTTCATAAAAGTCGCTGTTAATACGAAATGCTTCAGCTCGATTACGTACAACGGTCATTGCAGCTTGAATCGACTCTTGCATTACATCACCAAGTGAGCCGGTATAAGTAAGCTTACCTTTACCTGGTACTGCTGCGCACTCAATAGTTAATAAGTCACCACCAACCTCTGTCCATGCAAGACCGGTAACTTGACCTATGCGGTCACCATCTTCAGCTTTACCATAGTCAAAACGTTGCACACCTAAAAACTCTTCAAGGTTGTCTTGATCAATAGTGACGGTAGTTGTGTCTTTTTCGATTAAGATATTTTTAACCGCTTTACGACACAGCTTAGAAATTTCGCGTTCTAAGTTACGAACACCCGCTTCTCGCGTGTAGTAACGAATAATGCCAATGATTGCACTGTCAGCAATCTCAATTTCATGCTCTTTTAAGCCATTACGCTTAACTTGCTTAGTAATTAAATGCTCTTTTGCAATATTTAGCTTTTCATCTTCGGTGTAACCCGATAAACGAATAACTTCCATACGGTCTAATAGCGGACCTGGAATATTAAAGCTGTTCGATGTTGCAACAAACATAACATCTGATAAATCGTAATCTACTTCTAAGTAATGATCAGCAAAATGACTATTTTGCTCAGGATCTAATACTTCAAGTAATGCAGATGCTGGATCACCACGCATATCTGCAGACATTTTGTCGATTTCGTCTAACAAGAACAATGGGTTTTTAACGCCCACTTTAGTCATGTTTTGAATTAATTTACCTGGCATTGAGCCAATATAAGTTCGACGATGACCACGAATTTCAGCTTCATCACGTACACCACCAAGCGCCATACGGATGTACTTACGCCCAGTAGAACGTGCAATAGACTGACCTAATGACGTTTTACCCACACCAGGAGGTCCTACAAGGCACAATATTGGACCTTTAAGCTTATTTGTACGCTGTTGTACTGCTAAGTACTCTAAAATACGTTCTTTAACTTTTTCTAGACCGTAATGATCACTATCAAGAATTTTTTGAGCGCCCGCTAAGTCTTTTTTCACTTTAGAGCGTTTTTTCCACGGTACATTAATTAACGTATCAATATATGAACGCACTACAGTGGCTTCAGCCGACATAGGCGACATCATTTTAAGTTTATTAAGTTCTGTGGTCGCTTTTTCTTGTGCTTCAGTTGGCATACCTGATTCTTCAATGCGCTTTTTAAGGGCTTCAAATTCATCAGGCACATCATCAAGCTCACCAAGTTCTTTTTGGATAGCTTTCATTTGCTCATTGAGGTAATACTCGCGCTGAGATTTTTCCATCTGCTTTTTAACACGGGTACGAATTTTTTTCTCAACTTGCAATAAATCTATTTCGCCTTCCATCAATGCCATTAAATATTCAAGGCGCTCTGTAACGCTTGATATTTCTAGTACTTTTTGTTTTTCAGGTACTTTTAATGGCATATGAGCGGCCATTGTATCGGCAAGGCGCGCAGGCTCATCAATACCCGACACTGACGTTAATACTTCAGGTGGGATTTTTTTATTTAGCTTTACATAACCTTCAAATTGGCTAATTGCACTGCGAATGAAAACATCTTGCTCTTGCTCGTCTATTAAATCAGATTCAATAAACTGCGCGGTAGCAACAAAAAAGTCATCGTTATCGACAAATTCTTCAATTTTCGCACGTTGTGTACCTTCCACTAACACTTTTACAGTGCCGTCAGGTAGTTTTAGTAACTGAAGTACTGTGGCAATAGTACCAATACGATAAATATCATCTTGCTCAGGTTCATCTACAGTTGCATCTTTTTGTGCAACCAAGAAAATTTGTTTGTCTTTGTCCATTGCCGCTTCTAGGCATTTTATTGATTTTTCACGGCCTACAAAAAGCGGGATCACCATGTGTGGATATACCACTACATCGCGCAGTGCAAGGACTGGGATTTCGACTCGGTCGGTTCTCTCAAGCGTCATTATATTTTCTCTTCGCACTTTATTTATATTAAAGATTACTCAAGTATATGGGGATAACCTAATTAAAGTTCAACAATTTTTCTCTAGTCGATTAAATTAATTATAAAAAAAGGAGCCTAAGGCTCCTTTTTTCATTCAAATAGCTTAAAAACTACTCTGATGCTACTTTTTCTTGTTTATTATTTTCATAAATCAAGATTGGGTCTGATTCACCTTTAATAACGGTTTCATCAATAACCACTTTGCTTACATCATCCATTGAAGGAAGCTCGTACATAGTATCAAGCAATACACCTTCAACGATTGAACGAAGACCACGTGCACCTGTTTTACGCTCCATTGCTTTGTGGGCAATGGCAGCTAAAGCATCTTCGCGGAACTCAAGTTCAACATCTTCCATACCAAACAAAACAGAAAACTGCTTAGTAATCGCGTTTTTAGGTTCGCTTAATATTTGTATCAATGCAGCTTCATCAAGTTCAGTTAATGTTGCAACCACTGGTAAACGACCAATAAACTCAGGAATTAAGCCGTATTTAACTAAATCTTCTGGCTCTACGTCTTTAAATGTATCACTTAAAGAACGGCTCGCCGCAGACTCTTTTACGCTAACGCCAAAACCAATACCGGTATTTTTATGGCTACGTTGCTCAATAACTTTATCTAAGCCCGAAAATGCACCACCACAAATAAACAAGATTTTAGACGTATCTACTTGTAAAAACTCTTGTTGTGGATGCTTACGACCACCTTGAGGTGGAACTGATGCAACAGTACCTTCAATCAGTTTAAGCAGTGCTTGCTGCACACCTTCACCTGATACATCACGCGTAATTGACGGGTTATCTGATTTGCGAGAAATTTTATCAATTTCATCAATGTAAACAATACCACGTTGGGCTTTTTCTACATCGTAATCACATTTTTGTAAAAGTTTTTGAATGATGTTTTCAACATCTTCACCCACATAACCGGCTTCAGTTAATGTAGTTGCATCAGCCATTGTAAACGGTACGTCTAGTAGGCGTGCTAACGTTTCAGCAAGTAATGTTTTACCACTACCTGTTGGACCGATTAATAGTATATTACTTTTACTAAGTTCAATATCTTGCTTAGTCGATTGATTGCGCAGGCGTTTGTAATGGTTATATACCGCTACAGACAATACTTTTTTAGCATGGTCTTGACCAATAACGTAATCGTCTAAGTGTTTACGAATCTCTTTAGGTACAGGTAGTTTATCAGACGTATCATGCTTAGGAGCAATGTCTTTTATTTCTTCCCTGATTATATCGTTACACAGCTCTACACATTCATCACAAACGTATACTGAAGGGCCCGCAATTAATTTACGCACTTCATGCTGGCTTTTTCCACAAAAAGAACAGTATAACAATTTACTACTTTTGTCGCCGTCTGTAGGAGTGTCAGACATTCAGCTACCTCATTTTATACGTTGGCTGCCAAACTAATTGGCAGCTATTTCAATACGTTTTAACTATACCAAAATTTAATTTTTTCGCATAGTAACTCAAAGTGGTAAACAGATTACCTATTTACCAAACGCTTACTTTTTATCGCGATTTGTAAATACTGAATCTACAATGCCGTAATCTACAGCTTGCGTGGCACTCATAAAGTTATCACGGTCAGTATCTTTTGAAATCACATCTAAAGGTTGACCTGTATGATCAGCCATTAAGCGATTTAGTTTGTCTTTAATAGACAGTATTTCTCTAGCGTGTATTTCAAAGTCAGACGCTTGACCTTGGAAGCCACCTAATGGTTGGTGAATCATCACGCGAGAATTAGGTAAACAAAAACGCTTACCTTTTGCACCAGCGGTAAGTAAAAAAGCACCCATGCTAGCAGCTTGACCTACACAAATTGTACTTACATCTGGTTTGATGAAGTTCATTGTGTCGTAAATAGCCATGCCTGCAGTCACTGAGCCGCCTGGTGAATTGATATATAAAAAGATATCTTTATCAGGGTTTTCTGATTCTAAAAATAGCATTTGCGCTAAAATCAGATTTGCCATGTTGTCTTCAACTTGACCTGTTAAAAAGATAATACGCTCTTTTAATAATCTCGAATAAATATCATACGAGCGTTCGCCTTTAGGTGTTTGTTCTACAACCATAGGGACCAATGCGTTTAGGGGATCTGTAATACCAGTATTCATACTTATTTAATTCCTTATGCGCTTATACTTATCCTTATTATAAGGAAGCATAGTTATCGTTTTTCGCAAATTTAGAGCCAAAAACTAAAATGGCCCGGGCACGCTGTATAAACAGAGTAGCACGAGCCATTTAATCGTTAGCGAGAGCTTAAGTCAATGACTTATTAAGCACCTTGCTTTGGATTCATGATGTCATCAAATGCTTTTTCAACATCAGTAACAACTGCTTTAGCTAAAATAGCTTCAACAGCTTGCTCTTCCATCGCTACATTACGCATTTGTTGCATAAGTTGATCACTTGTTCTGTAGTATTCTACTACTTCAGCTGGATCTTCATATGCAGAAGCTACGTTTGCAATTAATGCATCAACTTTAGCGTCATCAATTTTAATCTCGTTAGCTTTAATCACTTCACCTAATAAAAGGCCAGTTTTTACGCGAGTTACAGCTTGTTCATGGAACAATTCAGCTGGAAGCTCAGGCATGTTTTGAGCGTCGCCGCCAAAACGTTGAGCAGCCTGTTGACGTAATGCATCAACTTCTTGATCAACAAGTGATTTAGGAACTTCGATTTCGTTGTTCGCTAAAAGACCTTTGATTGCTTGGTCTTTAACGTTAGCTTTAACCGCTTGGTCTAGCTCACGAGTCATGTTCTTTTTAATTTCAACTTTAAGCGCTTCAACACCGCCTTCGTTAACACCGAATTTAGTTGCAAATTCTTCGCTTAATTCAGGTAACTCTTGTGCTTCAACTTTTTTCACTGTGATAGTGAATTGAGCAGATTTACCTTTTAAGTTTTCAGCATGGTAATCATCAGGGAACGTTACATCAGCAACTACTTCTTCGCCTGCTTTTTTACCAACGATATTATCTTCAAAACCTGGGATCATACGACCTTGGCCAAGTTCTAATGGGAAGTCTTCAGCTTTGCCGCCTTCAAATACTTCACCGTCGATAGTACCTACGAAATCAACCGTAACACGGTCATTTTCGCCAGCTGCAGTGTCAACATCAGCCCAAGCTGCATGTTGCTTACGAAGTGTTTCTAGCATGTTAGCTAAATCTTCGTCAGTTACTGTAACTGCTGGTTTTTCAACTGTAATTTTATCTAAACCTTGAACTTCAACTTCAGGGTATACTTCAAATGTAGCCGAAAACTCTAAATCTTTACCAGCTTCAAGTGCTTTAGGAGCAAATGTTGGTGCGCCTGCTGGGTTAATTTTTTCTGAAACAACAGCTTCGTAAAAATTACGTTGCATTACTTCGCCAGCAACTTCTTGACGAACTGCAGGTCCAAAACGCTTGTTGATTACTGAAACTGGAACTTTACCAGCACGGAAACCATCTATACGCTGCGTTTTTGACAGTTGTTGTAAGCGTTTTTTTACTTCGGTCTCAACGTTCTCTGCAGGAACGGTGATGGTCAGACGGCGCTCAAGGCCTTGAGTCGTCTCAACAGAAACTTGCATGATTTACCTCAATATTCAATTTTGGCGACTGTTCGCCTTCCTTACAAACAAAGTAATCTCCATGATTATTGATGAGTTACAAGCAATTTTTCTCGCTTAAAAACATCCGTCGTTACCATGAGATACCATTGCTGCTCTGCCCTTCGGGCACTATGTTAAACAATAGACGCGGCATTATAACCTAATATCTATGATAGTCGAGTGTAGGGGGCAATTATTTGGGCTAGATCAGGTGAGATACCGACCAACTGAATAAAAAACAAACTAAAAAGGGGTTAATGCAAAATATTTATTTGATGAAGAAGATATTTATAGTGTAAAAGATAGAATTTATAAAATGAGATATGAGATTTTAAATCACTTAATCTTATTAGGATAAGAAAGTGGTCGGCGATGCAGGATTTGAACCTGCGACCCCTTGGACCCAAACCAAGTGCGCTACCAAACTGCGCTAATCGCCGACATATATATTTTGAATACTTAAATTTTGAACTTAAGACCACTTATAAGAAAGTGGTCGGCGATGCAGGATTTGAACCTGCGACCCCTTGGACCCAAACCAAGTGCGCTACCAAACTGCGCTAATCGCCGATATTCGTTTTCTGTAAATGGGGTGACTGATGGGGCTCGAACCCACGACAACCGGAATCACAATCCGGGGCTCTACCAACTGAGCTACAATCACCGCTATATTTACAAGTTTTCAAATGGTGCACCCAGAAGGATTCGAACCTTCGACCCACGCCTTAGAAGGGCGTTGCTCTATCCAGCTGAGCTATGGGCACATCGAAAACTTCATAGCTAACCAGTAAGCCATTGTTATAATAAATTATAAAAATGGTCGGCGATGCAGGATTTGAACCTGCGACCCCTTGGACCCAAACCAAGTGCGCTACCAAACTGCGCTAATCGCCGATGCTTACTATTGTTAACGAGAGACCTCGTTGACAACGGGGTGCATAATAGTGATTTGACGGGGTTAGGTCAAACGTTTTTTTAAGAAAACCAATCAACTGGTCACTTTTAGTTCATAATGGTTAAATATTGCAAAACTAGAGCGGTATTTAAGCAGCTTTCTATAATCAAACGCTTTATAACTTAAAAGCAACTTGGCGCTTTAGTCCTTTTCTGCGAAAATAGTAAATACATTATAAAAACGAGTTAAATAAAGAATACATTTTTCTTTATTCGCATTATTACCCCTATTTTATTATGCATTCGTTTTTAAAGTATCGATATCAAGTTAATTAACCCCAATTAAGGTCACCCATGACGGCAAACATCATTGATGGTAAAGCAATCGCAAAACAAGTACGCAGTGCTGTAGCAGAACGTGTAAGCGAACGTGTTGCAAACGGTTTACGCGTACCAGGTCTTGCAGTAGTACTTGTAGGACTTGATCCGGCAAGCCAAGTTTATGTTGGTTCAAAACGTAAAGCCTGTGAAGAAGTTGGTTTTATTTCTAAATCATTTGATTTACCAATAGACACAAAAGAGCAAACGCTTTTAGATTTAATTGACGAGCTGAATAATGATGCACAAGTAGATGGTATTTTGGTACAACTACCATTACCAAAAGGGCTAGATGCAGAAAAGATTTTGGAGCGCATCACACCGCATAAAGATGTAGATGGCTTTCACCCTTATAATATAGGTCGTTTAGCGCAACGTATGCCGGCACTTCGCCCTTGTACGCCTAAAGGTATTATAACGCTACTTGATTCAACTGGTGTGCGTTACAAAGGTATGCATGCTGTTGTTGTTGGTGCATCAAACATTGTTGGTCGCCCAATGTCGCTTGAGCTTTTACTTGCTGGTTGTACTACGACTGTTTGCCATAAATTTACACAAGATTTAGAAACGCATGTGCGTCGTGCTGATTTATTAGTTGTAGCGGTAGGTAAACCTGAATTTATACCAGGGGATTGGATAAAAGAAGGCGCTATAGTCATTGATGTAGGCATTAACCGTTTAGATACGGGTAAATTAGTAGGTGATGTTCAATACAGTGTCGCTGAACAAAAAGCGCATTTTATTACACCTGTACCAGGTGGCGTTGGTCCTATGACGGTAGCAAGCTTAATTGAAAACACACTAGAAGCGTGTGAGAAATATCACAGCTAAGCTATTAAAAAATAAAAAAAGGGTTGCCATTTGGCAACCCTTTTTTAGTTGGACGTGAATTACTTTAAACGCTTACGCTTTACGCCACGTTGTTTTACCCGCTGAATCTTCAAGTATTACACCTAACGCATTAAGCGCATCACGTGCTTCATCAGCAGCAGCCCAGTTTTTACTGGCACGTGCTTCATTACGTTTTACAATTAATGCTTCTATTGTCGCAACTTCGTCGTCATCTTGCCCACCTTGTAAAAAGGCTTCCGATGATTGCTGAGCAACACCTAAAACGTTACCAATACTGCGTAATATAAACGCAAGTTGCCCAGCTTGAACAACATCACTTTCTTTTACGCGATTTAGCTCTTTAGCAAGCTCGAACAATACTGGTAATGCTTCTGGAGTATTAAAGTCGTCATCCATCGCTTTTCTAAATTTAACGACATACTCACTCCCCTCAAGATTACACTCTACAGGCTCAACATCTCGAAGCGCTGTATAAATGCGTTCAAGTGATGAACGCGCTTGGTCTAAATTTTCTTGCGAGTAATTTAGTTGGCTGCGGTAATGGCCTGAAATTAAAAAGTAACGAACAGATTCGGCATCGTATGCTTTTAAAACTTCACGCACTGTAAAAAAGTTATCTAACGACTTAGACATTTTTTCTTTATTTACTTGCACCATGCCAGTATGTATCCATGTATTTACATACTTACCGTTATTTGCACAGCACGACTGCGCAATTTCGTTTTCGTGATGTGGAAACTGTAAGTCAGAACCGCCACCATGAATATCAAAATGCTCACCTAGGTGCTTTGAGCTCATTGCCGAACATTCAATATGCCAACCCGGACGCCCTTCACCCCACGGTGATGACCATGATGGCTCACCTGCTTTAGCTTTTTTCCATAACACAAAATCAAGTGGATCGTCTTTATCTTGCGCTACTTCAACGCGAGAGCCCGATTGCAACATAGTTAAATCTTGCTGGGAAAGCGCACCGTATTGCTCAAACGTTGATACATCAAATAATACATCGCCATCAGCTGCAACATAAGCATGGCCCTTTTCAATCAGGCGCTTAACCATAACGATAATTTCATCCATATGGCTTGTAACTGTTGGTTCAATATCTGGGCGTAGCATGTTTAGGCTATCAAAGTCTTCGTGCATCGCTTTAGTCATACGCACAGTTAAATCGTTTATTGACTCGCCATTTTCATTTGCGCGTTTAATAATTTTGTCGTCAATATCAGTAATATTACGTACATATTTTAAATCGTAACCAATATGGCGTAAGTAGCGCACAATAACGTCAAATCCAACAAAGGTACGTGCGTGTCCAATATGGCAGTAATCATAAATGGTGATACCACACACATACATGTCGATTTTTCCTTCGACCATAGGTTTAAATTGCTCTTTTTTTCGCGTGAGTGTGTTGTATATATTTACCATTTATTTTGAGTCCTTAACTATTAACTTGAATAACTATGTTACCACTTGAAAAGCCCCTGCTCTAGCGCTTTATAACAAACCAAACATCTACTTTGTTAATCTTAGCTAACTACGATAAAATAGCGCTAATATTTAAACCAGATACAGGAAACCTCATGGTTGTTCTACACACAAACTTTGGTGATATCACCATTAAAATGCACGAAGCCGAAGCACCAAATACAGTTAAAAACTTTTTAGAGTATGCAAACTCTGGTTTTTTCAGCGGTACTATATTCCATCGTGTAATTGATGGCTTTATGGTTCAAGGCGGTGGTTTTGTTTCAGGTATGGAACAAAAAGACGTAAACGATCCAATTCAAAATGAAGCTAACAATGGTCTATCTAATAAAATAGGCACTTTAGCAATGGCACGTACGCCTGATCCTCATTCAGCTACAGCGCAATTTTTCATTAACGTTAACAACAACGATTTTTTAAACCACAGCAGCGAAACGTCGCAAGGCTGGGGTTACTGTGTTTTTGCTGAAGTAGTTGAAGGCATGGACATTGTAAATAAAATTAAAGATGTAGCAACGGGTAGTACTGGTTTTCACCAAGACGTACCACTTGAAGATGTGATCATCGAAAGCGTTACTGTTAGCTAATAGTATTTGCTTACACTATTGTGAGCACATAAGCGGGCATTAGCCCGCTTTTATTTAATAAAAAATAGACTAACCTATGACCCGCAAAACTTACTTTATCGCCGATTTACACCTAAGTGAAAACCGCCCTGATATCAGCGCGGCATTTTTTGATTTTTTAAATACGCACGTACTTGAGCAAGATGTTGATGCGTTATACATTTTGGGTGATTTTTTTGAGGTATGGGTAGGTGATGATTATGTCACTGCACTTAGTACTGACGTAGCCAAACATTTAAAATCGGTAAAAGATGGGGGTACTCCTGTTTATTTTATTCATGGTAATCGTGATTTTATAATGCGTAAGCAATATGCAAAAATGGCTGGCATGGAATTACTAGATGAACAAACCGTTATTGATTTATATGGTACACCTACCGTTATTTTACATGGCGATGAAATGTGTACACAAGATATTGAATATCAAAAGTTTCGTAAAAAAAGCCGTGGTTGGTGGTGGCCAAAGTTAATGCTCGCAATGCCACTTTGGTATCGTAAAAAAGTTGCTCGTAATGCACGAGAGAAAAGTAAGCTTAGCCAAGCTGATAAGCCAATGGCAATTTTAGATGTTGTTGATGATGCTGTGCTTGCTACTTTTGCAAAACATAACGTTACCAATATGATTCATGGTCATACACATCGACCTAACGTGCATACTTACACTGTAAATGCACAAACGCTTACCCGCACTGTGCTCGGTGACTGGTACACACAGGGCTCGTACTTAGTTGTCACTCCAAAATCACAACAGTTAATTAGCACTCCTTTTGTATAAACTAAGGCATTGGGTTTTATTTAGTTTAAGCGCGAGCTAAAAAACGACTTTATTAGCTTGCACTTACGTGCCTCAAAACCTATCTCTTTAAGTGCATCAAATACTAAAAGCCTTTTATCACTAAAATAGTTTAAAAACGATTTAATTTGATAGAGCAGGTACGCCACTGTGAAACTTAAAGTCGGTATCTGGAGTTGAAATAAGCTCTCGTTCTTTTTCACCAAAAAAGTTTACTCGCTCAGTAATATCAAACCCTGCAATCTCTTGAGCCAAAGTTAAATAGTCTTGGTAATGACGCGCCTCTGAGCGTAGCAACGAAATATAAAAATCACCCAAACGCTTATCAACATGTGGTGCAAGTTTGGCAAAACGCTCACACGAGCGTGCCTCGATATAGGCACCCACAATCAATTTATCAACTAATGCATCAGGCTCAAATGTTTTAACATGACGTAGCATACCTTTTGCGTAACGACATGGAGTAATACTTTGATACTCAACACCATATTCATCCATAATTTCGAGCACTTGATAAAAGTGATGTAACTCTTCTTTTATCAGTAATACCATTTTATCAATTAAACCTTGCCCATATGGCGAATTAGATTTAGGAATTATTGACTTAGTTAACTTATTTTTAGCTGCTAAATCGCGCCAATTTCCTTCGCGCTTGTAAATAAGTGTTTCGAATGGCTTTAGCCATTCAAGTAATGCGTCACTGCCTTCTTTATCTACTGCATACTTACGTATTAAAAACATTGCACTTTGAGCCGCTTTTAATTCACAAATTAAATGATCAATTAAGATTATTGATAAGTTTTCTTTTTTAATTGCTTGCTCTACCCATTGCTCTGGCGTAGTACACAATAAAAAGTTATTAATAGGCTCTAAAAGCTTGCTGTGTGGCACGTTGGCTGCTCGTTACTTAGTAAATTTGATAGGTTGTTATTTTAACACGAAAAATTGCTCGAGATAAAATAAAGGCATATGCATTACTTAATTGTTAATAATGAGTTAACTTGACTTTGTAAAATAAGTGAACCATAACTGTACATGAACTGTATAAAAATAAACCAATAAAACAGCAATACGTTCCTTTTACGGAGTACACGCTATGTTACTAAATCACTTATGGGGCATTTATGCTCACCCGCTAGAAGAATGGCAAACAATAGATAATCAACATGAGAGCTTAACTTACAGTTTATCTCATATTTTACTCATTGCTTTATTTCCCTCAATTATGGGCTATTACTCGTCTGTATATTTAGGCTGGAGTATAGGCACTGGAGATCCCGTATTTTTAACGCACAATAGCGCATTACTTATTGCTGGCGCTATGTATGTTGCTTTAATTGGTGGTGTATTTGCCCTTGCCTATTTAGCTCACTGGATGGCAATAACATTTGGCTCAAAACCAACATTTACACAAACACTTGAACTTGCAGCATATACCGCAACACCTGTATTTATGTCTGCACTAGCTGCTTTTTGGCCTGTACTATGGTTTGTAGTATGTATTGGTATTATTGCATTAGCCTACTCGGTTTACTTGTTGTATACCGGCGTGCCAATACTTATGCACATACCTCAAGAACGTGGCTTCATTTATGCCAGCTCGGTTGTAACGTGTGGATTAATTTTGCTTGTTATTATTTTAGCTGTAACTGCAATGCTTTGGACAAGTGGAATTGTAAGCCCCATGTTCACTTAATTGTTTAAGCTTATTTAACTTAAATTCTAGCTAAAAGATTTAATAAGATACTAGGGTCTGTTGATCTTTGCGGATTAAAATTTGTTCAAACTAGAGGCTATTTAATCGCGGCGCGAGATTTGTAACCTAGTGGGCTAAGTAAAAATCGAGCAACAAAGAGTAAATAGCCCCTAGGAAGAACCCTTTGGGCAGCGCCTATTTGGTATTAATGCTACGTTATCGCCTATTTATGGGGAACAACCACACTGCATAGGCTCTGCCTTGCCTAAATACCAAACAGACTGCTGCAAATTTAACCTTGAAAGATTAACAGATCCTAAACCATAATAGTATTTTAATTTAGAAAGAAATTTTTATTAGTAGCAAAGCTAATTTGTGTATTAATAGCTGGCTTAGATAGGTTTACTACTCAGCAATTCAGATGGCTTAATATGCTAGTTTAATATGTTTATTTAATAGAGATATTCCCTTCCCTTTATTTTCTTCGCAAAAAAGGAGCTAATTAGCTCCTTTTTTTATGTTTAACGATTTTTATAGATTAAGTATTAATCAGCTTCGTTTTCATCTTGGTTATGTATTTCTAAACCTGAAGACATTGCACTTTCGCGTGTACTTTTAGCCGAATCATTACGTAACTTATCAATACGATTTAAATAGTTTTGATCAATATCACCAGTGATATATTGGCCATCAAATACTGAGGTTTCAAATTTAGTAATTTCAGGATTTTCTTGGCTAACTGCTGCAATTAAATCTTTTAACGATTGAAAAATTAAGCCATCAGAACCAATACTTGCGTTAATATCTTCAACTTCACGACCATGAGCAATTAGCTCTGCAGCTGAAGGCATATCAATACCATAAACATTAGGGAAACGTATTTCAGGAGCTGCCGATGCAAAGTAAACGTTTTTAGCACCAGACTCTCGAGCCATTTCTACAATTTGTGCTGATGTAGTACCACGAACAATTGAGTCATCAACAAGCAATACGTTTTTACCCTTAAACTCACGATCGATCGCATTAAGTTTTTGGCGTACAGACTTTTTACGCATTTCCTGACCAGGCATGATAAATGTACGACCGATATAACGGTTTTTAACAAAGCCTTGACGGTAAGGTAAATCAAGCACACGTGCAATTTCTAATGCTACGTCGCATGATGTTTCTGGGATTGGAATAACTACATCAATGTCTTTATCAGCCCATTCACGTGCAATTTTTTCGCCTAGTTTAGTACCCATATTTACGCGTGTTGCATACACCGACATACGGTCGATTGTAGAATCAGGACGAGCGAAATATACAAATTCAAATATACACGGTGAGTAAGATGCTTTTTCTGCACAGCTTAATGAATGAAATTCACCAGCCTCAGTTACATAAATAGCTTCACCTGGCGCTACGTCGCGAATAAATTCAAAACCATCAGGTTTTAACGCAACACTTTCTGAGGCAAACATATACTCAGTGCCAACTTCAGTCTCACGCTTACCAAATACAAGCGGACGAATACCATTAGGGTCACGAAAAGCAACAATACCATGACCAATGATCATCGCTATAGTGGCATAACCACCATTTACTTTATTATTAACTTCGGTTACCGCTGTAAAAATATCTTCAGGGTCTAAATGCAATTTATCTGACTTACTTAATTCGTGAGCAAGTACATTAAGTAAAATCTCTGAATCAGATGTTGTATTCACATGGCGACGAGCTTCTGAGAATAATTGCTCTTTTAGTGCTTCCGCATTAGTAAGATTGCCGTTATGGGCAAGTGCAATACCAAATGGAGAGTTAACATAAAAAGGCTGTGCTTCAGATGAGCTTGAAGATCCTGCTGTAGGGTAACGTACATGACCAAGACCAATTGTGCCTTGTAGTCGTTTCATATGACGGGTGTGAAAGGCATCTTTCACAAGGCCATTTGCTTTGCGTAAGCTAAACGTATTATTCTCAATGGTAATGATACCCGCGGCATCTTGACCACGGTGCTGCAAAACAGTTAAGCCATCATAAATCGCCTGATTCACAGGAGATGTTCCGACTATTCCAACGATACCACACATGTAATTTATCCTCGCCGATTAACGGTTTACTGAATTTAAAAAGCTCGAGTTGTTTTCAAGGTACGAAAAGAACCACTCAACAACAAAGCCAAATTCTGGAATCAAAATAGAATTGCCCCACCAGTGCGTATTGGGTGCACCAGTAAAAGCATCAAGAAAGAAGAGTAACGCGCTCACGACCAACACGCCTCGTAGAGCACCAAACACTATGCCAAAAACACGGTCGGTGCCCGATAACCCTGTACGATGTACAAGCTCACCTAAAATGTAGTTTAGTAAACCGCCTAACAGTAGCGTCGCAAAGAATAATATGGCTATGGCCGCCGCATTTCTTAAAAGGGGTTCAGAAATGGTTGTTAGGAAGGAAGCTAAATATTGGTAAAACAAACTAGAGATGATGAAGGCGCCAGCCCATACAGCAAGTGACATCGCTTCTTTAACAAAGCCGCGTATTAAACCGATGATGGTAGACAGTGCAATGATGCCAATAATGGCGTAATCAACCCAGATCATAAGAACCAATTAGTCGCTAATTTGGGGCGCATTCTATACCCAAACATCGTTAATATGCAAGTTTAAACGGGAGATAACTGACGGTAAATGAATACAAAAATTTAACATCAATATTCAAAAATGTTAAACCATAAATAGTTATATAAATACACTATATTGAAATTAAATAGCCTTGTTAAACAAGGCTATTTAAAATGATTATTTTGTTACTTCGTAACGAGTAACTTTACCATTTAACTTTGTAAGTACTTTAAGTTCAGGCAACTGTTTTTGTAACTCATTTTTATCAAGCGATGGTCCAACAAATACTTTAGTTAATGTACCGTTTGGCGTTTTAACCGGTTTAGTAAACGTTTTAAAGCCTTTCGCTTTGAGTTTAGCTTGTAATGCTTTTACATTCGCAACGTGAGAAAAACTACCTAATTGAACCACATAAGCCATGCTTGTTAAGTTTTCATCACTTGTACGAGGAGCAATTGGTTTTTCTTTTACAGGAGCAACCGGTTTCGCTGTTACTTTAGGTTTAGGATCAATTGTTACTTCAACAACTTTAGCCTCTGAAGCATAATCGCTTTCAGACATTGAGCTTTGCTCTTCAAAAGCTTCATCGTCAGCTTGAATATCTTCAATTTCATCTTGCTTTAATGGCTCGGCATCAGCCATATTTTCATCAATAGGTTCTTGAAGGTCGATTGTTTTGAACTCAGGGCTATCAGGAATAGCTTTAAAGCCTTCTTTATAATGCACTTTTTCGCCATCGAGTATATTAGGAATAAACACAATAGCTGCGATTACCACAATACTTGTTCCGACTAAGCGATTAATAAAACTTGAGTTCACCGACATTCTCTCTATTTTTTAAAGTAATTAATAGCGCCAGCAACTGTAAAAAATGAACCAAAAACAATTAAAACCGTATCGTTTTTTTGCTTTGGTAAAATTACACTCAGTGCTTCTGCTACGCTATTATAATCATGCATTATATTATGATCAGATATGTTCTGCAGAGCACTTTCTAAGTTGCTTGCAGTATCGCCACGCGGACCATTTAAGCTCGCTAATGACCACTCATCAACCAAGTGGCTAACCTCTTTAAGCACACCCGCTTTATCTTTATCAGCAAGCATAGCGGCTAATGCATGAATTTTAAAGCCTTTATCTTTAAAGCTTAACAACTTATTGGCTAAATAACGTGCTGACTCGGGATTATGCGCCACATCAGTAAATACTAATGGTTCACTGCTTAATTGCTGAAAACGCCCTTCTACTACTAAATCAGCTAAACAATTTTTTACTATCTGTTCACTAGGTAATAAATCTAAAACACACAAAACGGTTAAAGCAGTTGCCGCATTTTGACAAGGTATGGCTGGTTTTGCCAACTCAAAATTGTGCTCTTTATACTGCCAGTTAAAGCTTTCTGTATTTTCTTTAAAAATAAAATCGCTACCCGATAGAACCATATTAGCGTTTATTTTTTTACCGTAATCGGTCATGGTATGCGGAATATTTAAATCGCCAATAATGGCTGGTGTATTCTCGCGAAAAATCCCCGCTTTATCATAAGCAACTAATTCACGTGTATCACCAAGATACTCTTTATGATCTAAATCGATAGTTGTAATTACACTGGCAAAAGGGGTTACAATATTTGTAGCGTCAAAGCGCCCACCTAAGCCAACTTCTAAGAGTACGTAGTCAACGTTACAACGTTTAAAAATTGCCAGCGCACCCAAAGTACCGTATTCAAAATAAGTCAGTGGTGTATCTTTACGACCTTGTTCTAGTAAATTAAAAGCATCAACATGAAATTGATCAGCGAGTTCTTCGCCATTAACACGCACACGCTCGTTATAACGAATTAAATGAGGAGAAGCATAAGTACCTACACTAAAACCTTGTGCTAATAATAGCGATTCTAGGCAACGCGCTGTAGTGCCTTTACCGTTAGTTCCGGCAATGAGGATTATTTTACTTAAGGTATTTAAAAGACCAATGTTATTGGCAACATTGTTAACGCGCTCTAATCCCATTTCAATATTAGCAGGGTGAACACTTTCTAAATAACAAAGCCAATCATCAAGGCTTGATGATTGGCTAGGAATTGTTTTTGTCATAGCATGAAATCAGTAAAACTAAAATTTATGCTACTCTATGCTCTTGTTCCGTAGAAGGCAAGTTCATAAATTTAGCTAAAATACGTGCAAGTGTATCTCGCATTTCACGACGATCTATAATCATGTCAATAGCACCGTGTTCAAGCAAAAACTCACTACGCTGGAAACCTTCTGGTAATGTTTCACGAACAGTTTGCTCAATAACACGAGGACCCGCAAAACCGATTAGCGCTTTTGGTTCAGCAACGTTAATGTCGCCTAACATAGCAAGCGATGCAGACACACCACCCATTGTCGGATCAGTCATTACTGAAATATAAGGTAAGCCTTTTTCAGTCATTTTTGCCAGCGCTGCACTTGTTTTAGCCATTTGCATAAGCGACATAAGCGCCTCTTGCATACGAGCGCCACCAGATGCCGAAAAGCAAATTAGTGGCATATTATGCTCTAAACATTGCTCTACAGCGTCAACAAAGCGTGCACCAACAACTGATGCCATTGAACCACCCATAAAAGAGAATTCAAATGCAACTGCGGCAACGGGAATGCCTTTTAAGCGACCTTTAATAGCAACAAGGGCATCTTTTTCACCACTTGACTTTTGTGCTGCGCTAATACGATCAGAGTACTTTTTAGAATCTTTAAACTTAAGAATGTCTTTAGGTTCATGCTGCACACCAAGCTCTTGACGTTCGCCTTCATCTAAAAAGTTTTCAAGACGCTTACGACCACTAACGCGCATATGATGATCACACTTAGGACATACGTTTAATGACTTTTCTAATTCAGCTTTATACAAAATTGAATCACACGATGTGCACTTAGCCCAAACACCTTCTGGGATTTCTTTACGACCTGATGATTTTGTCGTTTTAGGTAAGATTTTTTCTAGCCAACTCATTTGCAACTCTCTTAATGCTGTTCTGTGTCGCGAGCCTGCCAATAGCAATTAGCAGACGGATTTTTTCAATTAAAACATGAATTACACTAACGCGGTATAAAAAACTGGTCTTAGTAGTTAGAAATGTTCATAAAAAGTACTAATAACAACCAAAATTAAACTCCAGCGTCAGGTAAAAACAATGGTCCTAATGGCATTTTAGGGATATTAAATTGCTCAGGATAGTCAACATCTACTAAATATAAACCAGCAGCTTTAGCTGTCGCGCTTGCTTTTGCACGCTCTTTACAATCAAGCAGCTCTTTTAACCAAATAGGTTGCTGCTTATGTAAACCAATATCCATTAAACTACCCGTTATATTACGGACCATATGATGTAAAAACGCATTCGCTTTAATATCAATTATAACGTAGCTACCTTGTCGGTGTACCGATAAATGATGAATAGTACGAGTGGGTGTATTCGCTTGACAATGAATCGCTCTAAAAGAGGTAAAATCGTGTTTACCAATTAAATACTGACATGCTTCCTGCATTTTCACTTCATCTAGTTGATGATGAAAGTGCGTAACCCCTTCATTTAGAACAGCTCCACGCAAAGGTGAGTTATAAATAATATAGCGATAACGACGAGCTGTTGCACTAAAGCGTGCATGGAAATCATCAGCGACAGGTTGTGCAAAACGAATAGCAATATCTTTAGGCATTAGGGTATTCATACCCAATGTAAAAGCCACCATATCGCGTGGTGCTTCGGTTTCAAAATGTATTATTTGACCTGTACCATGCACACCAGCATCAGTTCGGCCTGCGCATACAACTTCAACAGGATGATTACAAATGCGTGACAACGCTTTTTCTACTTCTTGTTGTACGCTGTTTACATGTGATTGACGCTGCCAACCACTATAGCGTACGCCATTGTATTCAACTCCAAGTGCTACTCGCATAATTACTGCTTTACCTACTGTGCTAATGAACGAGACATTTTATGCTATCTATCGACGCAATAAAAGGAGGTGTAATGTAATACCAATTTTATTAAAAAAACGATTATTTTTACTGATGAGATATCTCGTTAACTAAATTTAAAATTATTAATACAAAACAAGCATATAAAATAATTTACGTTTTATTATTAAGCTACTTTTTCATCGTTATAATAGAACTCTAATTTAACACGATTGCTATAATCAAACTCGCACCTATAAAAAACCCGTAATTAGCATAACTAATTACGGGTTTTTTATGACTTTATTTATTATTTGAGTTTAGCTTTTAAGCTAAGCGCTTCCTCTTGAACCTCTTCAGGACCTTTATTAATAACCTCTTCAATTACTTTAAGTGCGGAGTCAAAGTCATCAATTTCAATGTAAGCACGTGCTAAATCTAATTTAGCTGAATAACCACCACTTTCGGCATCAACATCTGTTGGGTTGTCGCCGGCAAGTAAAGCTTCAAACTCCCCTAAGCCAACGTCCATATTTGCATCTGTGTAAGGCTCGTGTTCAAGCTCAGCCTCGTCACTTTCTTCTAATAATGAATCAATATCAACAAAGTCGTCTTCAGTAGAAGGCGTAGTAATACTTTCTTGCTCAACAGATTGTTCATTTAATATTGATTCTTCAACATCTAAATCTTCATTTAACAATGAATCAAAATCAACATCAAACTCACCACTATCATCAACATTAAACTCTTCTGGTTCTGCTAATTCATTAAGTAATGAGTCAAAATCAGTCTGTGTTAAATCAGCCATAAACTCATCATCGAGCTCATCGTCTGAAGCAATATTGTTATTTTCAGGTGTATCCGTTTTAGTAATTTCGGCTTCACGGTCTACATTTGTTTGCTCAGCTTCAAATTCCTCAGATAAACTTTCTAATAACTCGCTTGGCAATTCACTATCAGATTCAGGATGTAATTCTTCAAGATTAACATTCTCAACTGCACCATCATTTAGATCACTACTTAATGATTCTTCGCCTGATAGTTCAGGGTCTATTGTCGCTAATTCTGTATCTAATTCTGAAAAGTCATCGTCAATTAACAGTTCATCGTCAAAGTCATCTTCTAAGCTATCTAAATCATTTTCAGCAGCGAGTGCATTTGCTAAGTCTTGCTCTGTTTGGCTAGGTGATATCCCTTTGGCTTCACCATCTAAATCGTCGCCCTGTAACTCTTCTGGAATAAACGAGTCTTGCTCATCAGGAGTTAATGTGTCGGGTTCATCTAAATCTAGAGGTTGAATATCATCAAGCGCTGATGTTAAATCGTCAAGATCATTAACATCGGCTAAATCTTCTGTTAAATCATCAAGCTCTCCATCTAATTGCTCAGATGGTATATCCATTGATTTATCATTATCTTCTAGAGAGTCATCAAAATCAGCCTCTAAATCATGACCAAGCTCTGTATCTAGCTCTGTATCTAGCTCTGTTTCTAACGTTGTATCTAGTTCAGTAAAGTCGTTATCAATTAACAACACATCGTCAAAGTCATCTTCTAAGCTATCTAAATCATTTTCAGCAGCAAGTGCATTTGCTAAGTCTTGCTCTGTTTGGCTTGAAGAAATTCCTTTCGTTTCACCATCTAAGTTATCACCCTGTAACTCTTCAGAGATAGGTTTGTCTTGCTCATCGGCAGTTAGAGACTGTGGTTCATCTAAATCTAGCGGTTGAATGTCATCAAGCGGAGATGCTAAATCATCAAGCTCTCCATCTAATTGCTCAGATGGTATATCCACTGATTTATCATTATTTTCTAGAGAGTCATCAAAATCAGCCTCTAAATCATGACCAAGCTCTGTATCTAACTCTGTTTCTAGCGTTGTATCTAGTTCAGTAAAGTCGTTATCAATTAACAACTCATCGTCAAAGTCATCTTCTAAGCTATCTAAATCATTTTCAGCAGCAAGTGCATTTGCTAAGTCTTGCTCTGTTTGGCTTGGCGAAATACCTTTGGCTTCACCATCTAAATCGTCACCTTGTAACTCTTCTGGAATGAAAGACTGCAGCTCATCAACATCGAGAGGTTGATTATCATCAAGCTCTAATTCAGGATATTCATCTAACTCTTCGCTAGGTGTTACCGTATCAGTATCTAGAGGTTCATCTTCGAGCAATAAATCTGAGTTAGTATCATCAGCTAATGGATCGTCTCCTAAATCAACTTCAACCTCTTCAATTTCGTCATCTAAATCGTTTAACGACCATTCAGGTGATTCAACATACTCTTCATCTTCTACCTGTTGTAGTTCACTTAAAAGATCGTCAATACTTTTCAATGCGTCATCGTTGTATTCTTCAAGTGCATCTTCTGGATCTAATAAAGTTTTTGAAGTGTCTGAGAAATCATCGGTAATTAGCTCATCTGTATCAAGCTCAGGCTCGTTTTCAAGTTCAGGCTCTTCTTCAAGTTCAGGCTCTTCTTCAAGCACAGGCTCTTCTTCAAGAGCAGGCTCTTCTTCAAGCTCTGGTTCTTCTTCAAGCTCAGGCTCTTCTTCAAGCTCAGGCTCTTCTTCAAGCTCTGGTTCTTCTTCAAGCTCAGGCTCTTCTTCAAGCTCAGGCTCGTCTTCAAGCTCTGGTTCTTCTTCAAGCTCAGGCTCTTCTTTAAGTTCAGGCTCTTCTTCAAGCTCCGGCTCTTCTACAAGCTCAGGCTCTTCTTCAAGCTCAGGCTCGTTTTCAAGTTCAGGCTCTTCTTCAAGCTCAGGCTCTTCTTCAAGCGCAGGCTCTTCTTCAAGCGCAGGCTCTTCTGCAAGCTCAAGCTCTTCTTCCAGCTCAGGCTCTTCTTTAAGTTCAGGCTCTTCTTCAAGCTCAGGCTCTTCTTCAAGCTCAGGCTCTTTTTCAAGCTCAGGCTCTTCTTCAAGTTCAGGCTCTTCTTCAAGCTCAGGCTCGTCTTTAAGTTCAGGCTCTTCTTCAAGCTCAGGCTCTTCTACAAGCGCAGGCTCGTCTTCAAGTTCAGGCTCGTCTTCAAGCTCAGGCTCTTCATTTAATGTAGATGCTAAAGATTCAATATCATCCACACCTAACTCTTCTTGAGCTTCAGCTAAATCTTCTATCGAATCAGCGAGTGCAGCATCAATATCTGTATCACGTTCAATTGGTTCTTCTAGTTTTACGGATTCGTCAATTAAGCTGTCGATATCATCTAAATCAAAGTCATCACTTTCTTCTACTAATGATTCATCTAACTTATCAGGCGTATTATCATCGGCTACATTATCTATTAAGCTGTCGATATCATCTAAATCAAAGTCATCGTTTTCTTCGACCAATAATTCATCTAACTTATCAGGCGTATTATCATCGGCTACTTCATCTATTAAGCTGTCGATATCATCTAAATCAAAGTCATCGTTTTCTTCGACCAATAATTCATCTAACTTATCAGGCGTATTATCATCGGCTACTTCATCAATTAAGCTGTCGATATCATCTAAATCAAAATCATCGCTTTCTTCTACTAATGATTCAATGGGCTTATCTGGCGTATTATCATCTGCTACTTCATCAATTAAGCTGTCGATATCATCTAAATCAAAGTCATCGCTTTCTTCGACCAATGATTCATCTAACTTATCAGGCGTATTATCATCGGCTACTTCATCAATTAAGCTGTCGATATCGTCTAAATCAAAATCATCATTTTCAAGTGACTCAGTCTTAACTTCTGATTCAAGCTCTGATTCTAACTGAGGCTCAGCACTGGCTTGATCTAATAGATCGTCAATATCAAAATCATCGTCATCAGCAAGCTCTTCACTAAGCGAAGCCATTTCATCATGCGACTCTAAACTGTCATCACTTTCTATATCACTTGGTTTTGGCGCATCGAATTCAGATAAGCTGTCATCTTCATCAAATAAGCTATCTAGATCGTCATTACTTAAAATATCATCGTTGTTTGATGACTCTGGTGTTAAATCTAAATCTATATCTTCTAGGCTATCATCCGATGGTTCATCAAAACCTTGCTGCATAAAAATGTCGAGCTCATCGTCATCCGTATTCTCATCGTCAAAAACAATGTCGTCACTCAACAAGCTTTCTAATTCATCTTGATCGAGTAAGTTGTCTGACTCTGAAAAGTCATCGACGTTATCGTCGAGTAAGTCATCTTCCGGCAACATATCATTTTCGAGGCTATCGTCTAACTGAACACTTAAGTCATCTAATGGGTCTGGAATAATCGGGTCGTCAGTAAGATCTAAATCGTTATCTGCACTATAGCTTGGTGTTTGCGGTAAAAAATCATCATCTGACTCCGTATCTGTTGCAGCGTTAGATTTTTTACGTAAAAACATCACAACAGCAAAAATAATCAGTAAACCAGGAATAAACATTAATAACCCAAGTACTATTGGGTTAGATAATAGTGCCCAAAAGTCAAACTCAGCCTCAGGTTTAATGTCTTTAACTTTTTGCTGCTCTATTATTTCGTTTTGCTTAAGTATTAACTCTTTTAACTGCAGTTGTATTTCACTGTCTTTGCCCAGTTGCTGGCGAACATTTTCAAGTTCTTTAGAAATACCGGTTAGTTGTTTTTTTAAGTTATTATTCTCAGTTAATATGTCTTCAACACTGCTGACAGAATTTTTAAACTGCTGTTGTAATTCAACTAATCTATTACTTTGAACTGTTTTAATCTCTTTTATTTCTTTTTGTAGTTCTTTCTTTGCGTCGTCTACATCTACTTTACGGGCTTGAGTAACTTGGGTTTGAGCGGAGTTAATTTCTGTTTGTGTAAGAGTGCCGTTTTTTTTCTTTTCCCACAGTCCATCATCTTGCTCTGAGCGTTGCTTTGCTAATTGAGGATTTACACGTCTTATTTCGGCTATTGTAGGTATTTTTAAATAACTACCATTTTGAATATGATTAAGGTTTTGTTCTAGAAATGAGTCTGGATTTTTTGCATATAAAGCCTGCATAACTTGATAAATACTTACCGAATTATCTGGACGTACTTTTGCAGCTATACGCCACAAAGTATCTGTAGACTTTATAGGCCCAATAGATCGACCTTGCGCACCATAGTCAACGCCTTTAGGCCCCTTTAATTGGGTACTGTCTTGAGAGTAAACTGGCGTTACTATCAATGCAGACGCTAATATAATAAGTGTAGCTAAACCGCGCATGCTGATCCTTTACTGTTTAAATGTTGATGCAACACCAAAAAAAGTGGGTACCTAAACATTGATTATTCTTGCCGTTATCAGCCAAATGGCTGACTCACATTTGTTATTACAATCTTTTTTTGTTGCAAGCTCTATTCCAATTACAAACTATAAACCAGTTGAGAGCTAATATCCATCGCAACATATTGAAAATGAATGCCTAAAAAATCATTATGAATATAAGTTTATCGAGGGTTATATGCTTAGTAATATAAGTGGCAAAAAATTGGCAGACAATAAAAACAAAAAACGGCAAACAAATAATGTTTACCGTTTTATGGTGCATTCAAAGTTATAAAAAATTACATGTAGTTAGCAATAAGCTCTTCTGCAATTTGGATACTATTAGTTGCAGCGCCTTTACGAGTGTTATCACTTACAACCCACATATTTAAACCATGTGGATGTGAAATATCTGCACGTAAACGACCAATGTAAACAGTATCGTTACCACTTGCATCAGAAACTGCTGTTGGGTAATCGCCTTCATCATCTATTAACTCAACACCAGGAGCATCTTTTAATAACTGCTTAACGTGTTCAAAGTCATAAGGCATGCGTGTTTCGATGTTAATTGATTCAGAGTGACCAAAAAATACGGGTACACGTACACACGTTGGGTTAATAGCTATAGTAGTGTCACCCAAAATTTTATGCGTTTCGTTAACCATTTTCATTTCTTCGCGCGTGTAACCGTTATCTTCAAAGCTATCAATTTGAGGAATAACGTTAAATGCCATTTGCTTTGGAAATACTTTATTGTCTACAGGGCGAGCGTTCATTAAGTTAGCGGTTTGCTTTGCTAGTTCATCAACCGCTTCTTTACCTGCACCCGATACAGCTTGGTATGTAGATACATTAATACGATCGATCCCATATGCATCATAAATAGGTTTAAGTGCTAGCATCATTTGAATAGTTGAACAGTTAGGATTTGCAATTATATTGCGGTTTCTAAAGTCAGCTAAACTTGAAGCATTTACTTCTGGCACAACTAGCGGTATTTCAAAATCATTTCTAAATTGCGATGTATTATCAATTACTATACAACCTGCATCGGCTGCAATAGGTGCGTATTTTTCTGACACACTTCCACCAGCAGAAAAAAAGCCAATATGCGCTTGGCTAAAATCAAAGCCTTCAACGTCAAGTACTTCAATGCTATCACCACGAAAATTTATGTCTTCACCTGCACTGCGGCTGCTAGCAAGTAGAAAAAGCTGATCAACTGGAAATTTACGATCTGCTAATGTTTCAATGATTTGACGGCCAACTAAGCCGGTAGCGCCAAGTACGGCAACGTTATATTTTTGCGACATATTTCTTCCTCTATAAGCGATATTAAAACAACATCGCTAGTTAAAAATTAATTGGTTATAGTAAAACCAAGTTGTTCAAGAGCTTCAAGTTGCTGGCTTTCACCTTTTAATACTAGGGTGCTAAATTCACGTCTTACTGGGTAATTTTTACGTAAAGTGTCAAAGCCTTCTTTAGCTAAACTTCGCAGTAAAATGCCGTCATCGCGGCGTACGTCGTAAATTAAATGCACCAAACGAGCAATATCAGCTTCACTATAACTTTGCGTTAATGTGGCTTGCGTAATTGCAGGTACGGGTAAAAACTCATCAAGCGACTTTGTTGCTTCTACATTGTTTAGTTCACATAACTTTTGATACAGTATTTGCGTGCCACGGGCTTTACCCTCGAGAGTATGACCTGCAATATGCACACTTGCATAACGTACATGTTCAAGTAATTCAGTTAATATATTTGGCTCTTTTTCCCAAACATCTAAGACTAAATCTAAGTCTGCACCAGATTCCATTACTTCAAGTAATGCTTGGTTATCAATTACATCTCCACGGCTTGCATTTATTAATGTAAGCCCTGGTTTTAGTGATTTTAATCGTGCCTTATTCATCATATGCAGTGTTTTATGTTTACCACTTTTTATAAGAGGAACATGGAACGTTACAACATCTGATTTGGCTAGTAATTCATCAAGTGGCACGTGTTCATGTAATAAACCTTGCTCGTGCTTTACAGGATCGCATAAAAGTACAGTGACATTTAACGCTTTTAATTTTTGCGCCAAACACGAACCAATGTTACCAACTCCAACAATACCAATTATTTGTCCACTTAATGGACGAGCATTTTCTTGGCTTAATGCAAATAAACTACTAATTACATATTCAGCTACAGCAATTGCATTGCAGCCTGGGGCACTGCTAAAGGCAATGTTTTTCTCATTTAAGAGTTGCGTGTCAATATGATCAACACCAATCGTGGCTGTACCAACAAAGCATAGCTTATTTGCTTGTGCTAAAAGTTCATTATTAACCTGAGTTACTGAACGAGTAAGTAATACATCTACATCTATTAATTGTTCAGCCGTTAATTTACGACCATCAAAACGCTCCACCTCACCAAAGTCCGCAAAGTACTGCTCAACTAAAGGCATATTTTGATCGGCAAGAATTTTCATCATGCTGTCCGTTTGGCATTTAGGGAGCGCCATTGTAACGAACAACCTAGGTCTTACACAAACTAAAAAGTGATACATTGCACAATGAATGCATGCAAAAGAATTATATAAAAAAACACTTATACTCGTGTTATTTTTTGTACTGTATTATTTAATTTTACCTTAAAACAAAAATGCAGCTCACCTAAGTGAACTGCATTTTAAACATCCTAGCTTTAAAAAGTTACTTTGACGTTTTGTCTTCTTTTACATCGTCAATATCCGTAGCTTTTTCAACAACGTCGTCGTTAACAAAATCACTACTTTGGGTATCTTTTTCAATAACGGTTTCAATAGCAGTTTGCACTGCTACTGCATCATTATCGTCAATCGGTGTATCTTCTGCAGGCTCTTTTTTGTAAAAAGTAGCACCAGAGGCAGCCATTGCTAACAATGTTTCACATGGTGTAAAAATAGCATCGCTATTAGCTAGTGTAGACATATCAGAGCTTATTTTACTTGCCCCTAATTTATCCATGTAGCTAAACGGTCCACCTAAAAATGGTGGAAAACCAATGCCAAATATAGCACCAATGTCGCCATCACGAGGGCTGGCTATAATCCCATCATCTAAACAACGCGCGGCTTCGTTAAGCATTTGCGATACACAACGCTTAGCAATTTCACTTTTGTTTAAACGTGGAGCCGGTGTTACACCCAACAGTTCGTAAACTGACTCATCAACTTTTTTGCCTTTTTTATCGTATTCATAAAAACCACGACCCGATTTACGACCAAGGCGTCTAGAATCAATCATACGAGTAAATGCATCTGGACCTTTAAAACGCTCACCTAATTCTTTTTCAAGAATTGGAGCAATTTTAGAGCCAATATCAATACCTACTTCATCAAGTAGAGCCAGCGGTCCTACCGGAAAACCAAACTCAACTAAGGCGGCATCAATTTTTTCAATTGGCTCACCTGCAAGCATTAAGTTAGCAGCTTCGTTTAAGTAAGGCGCTAAAATACGGTTTACATAAAAGCCAGCCATATCTTTTACAACAATTGGCGTTTTACCTTGCTTACGCGCAAAATTAACAACGCGGGCAATTGTTTCTTGAGATGTACCTTCGTGTGGAATAATTTCCACTAATGGCATTTTTTCCACTGGAGAAAAGTAATGTAAACCAATTACATTTTCAGGGCGTGCTGCCTGTGCTGCAATTTGCGAGATTGGTAATGATGATGTGTTACTTGCAAAAATTGTATTTGCTTGGCATTGCTGCTCTACATCTGCAACCATACCTTGCTTAAGTGCAAGATCTTCAAATACCGCTTCTATTACTAAATCAATGTGTTTAAAACCACTGTAATCAGTTGTACCTGTAATACGGTTCATTGTTAACTGCACATCAGCTTTAGACATAATACGGCGTTTAAGTCGCTTATCTAAAATTTTATAGGTGTAGCTCATTGCATTACTAATGCCCTGCTCTGCTACATCTTTAATACGTACCGGTACTTTAGCTTTAACCGCACTTACGTGCGCAATACCTGCGCCCATTAGTCCACCGCCTAAAACAGCCGTTTTGCTTATTGCGGGTGCGTCATCATTGCGCCACTCTTTTTTCATTTCGGTGGTTGCAAAGAAAATACTGCGAAGCGCTTTAGACTCACTACTCATTACTAAAGTGGCAAACGCTTCAGCTTCTGTTTTATACGCTTTTAGTTCATCCAACTCTACGCAAGCTCGCACTGCTTTAATAATGGCAAGTGGCGCTGGGTAGTGCCCACCCGTTTTTTTCAGTACGTTTTCTTTGGCTTTTTTAAAGATAAAGTTACGACCAAACGGATTAGATTCTAATAATTTACTAATATTGTCGAGCTTCGGCTCTTTTGCTTGTGGCTTTTTCTTCGCGGCAAATTCTTTTGCTACTTTTAGAAGTACACTGTGCGGTACACAATCATCAAGCACGCCTGCTTTTTTAGCTTGCTTAGGACGAATTTGTTTACCTGTTAGCATCCACTCTAGTGCTTTTTGAATACCGACAATTTTAGTTAAACGCTGCGTACCGCCGCCACCAGGAAGCAAACCAAGTTGCACTTCTGGTAGGCCAATTTTTGTTAAATCGCTGTCGGTACCAATACGGTAATCACACGCTAAAGCAAACTCTAAACCACCACCTAATGCAGCGCCATGAATTGCACTAACTGTTGTGTATGGCAGCTTTGTCATATCAAAAAACGCTTGATGGCACAGCTCACTAATAGCTAAAGCATCTTCACGCATTTTAACGCTATCAAGCATTTTAACATCGGCACCAGCAATAAAGTTATCGCTTTTACCGCTTATAAATACCATGCCTTTTACGTTTTGCGATTTTGCGTCTTCTAGTAACGCTTTTAAATCATCGGCAAAACTACTGCGCAGGGTATTCATTTTCTCCCCTGGCACATCGATAGTTACAACGGCTATTTTATTTTCGTCTACCGCTAAATTAAATACTGAATCTGTCATTACGCGCTCTCCAATACAAAGGCTGCACCTAAACCACCAGCAGCACATGCTGTTGTTAATGCTAAACCGCCACCACGACGTTTAAGCTCGTGTAAGCTTTGCGTAATTAAGCGAGCACCTGTTGCAGCAAATGGATGACCATATGCTAAAGAGCCGCCGTTAACGTTAAACTTATCCATGTTAATTTCGCCAATTGCTTTACTGCGACCTAAATGCTCTTGTGCAAATTTGTCTGAGGCAAACATTTTCATGTTAGCGAGTGTTTGCGATGCAAACGCTTCGTGCATTTCAATTAAATCTAAATCAGCAAGCGTAATACCCGCTCTATCAAGTGCGATAGGCGTTGAATGAGCTGGGCCCATTAACATGTCTTTTTCTACACCAATTGCCGAAAATGCAAAGCTACGTACGTAACCTAATATTTCATAGCCAAGTGCTTTTGCTTTGCTTTCGCTCATCATAAGTACAGCCGCTGCACCATCTGTTAATGGTGTTGCATTTGCTGCCGTAACTGTACCGTGCTGACGGTCAAAAACAGGTTTAAGCTTTGCGTAGCCTTCAACCGTTGAGTTTTTACGAATATTATTATCTTCTTCAATAAAGCTTTTATATGGCGGTAAATGCGCCGTCATAACTTCATCTTTTAATTTTCCATCAGCCCACGCTTGCGTTGCAAGTGAGTGAGAACGATGTGCTAATGCATCTTGATCTTCACGGCTAATGTTATGTGTTTTAGCCATTTGCTCAGCAGTTTGACCCATTGAAAGACCTGTTGAGTACTCTGCTACAGCAGGTGGCACTGGTAATAAATCTTTTAAACGCAGTTTCGAAAATATTTTTAAGCGCTGACCAAGTGTTCGCGCTTTATTTAAATCAACTAAGCTGCCTGCTAGCTTTTTACTAACACCAATTGGTAATACTGATGACGAATCGGCGCCGCCTGCAATACCCACACTTACAGAGCCTGCCATAATAGACTCAGCTACATTAGCAATTGCCTGAAAGCTGGTGGCACATGCACGCGATACCGAATATGCATCAACCGATACTGGCATACCCGTACCTAATACAATTTCACGCGCAATGTTTGGCGCTTCTGGCATTTGTACTACTTGACCAAATACAAGCTGATCGATTTCTGATTTATTGAAATTTAATCGTTCAAGCATTTCGTTAACCACTAACTTACCCATATCAAGTGCAGGTACATGGTGGAACGCTGTTGCTTGTTTTGCAAAAGGTGTACGCAAGCCGCTAACTATAGCTATACGATCGCCCTTTGGTGTTTTAAGTATGTTTTGCTCAGACATTATGCTCTCCCGCTGACAGGTCTGACCTGTTTATTTTTCTCGATTCTAAACAACCCGTGTACTAAAGCCAATAGATAAACTGTAATTAATGCGAATGCATCAAATATAAATAATTTACATACTAGTTATTTAAGGTACAACCATAGGCTTTTTTAGACGCTTTTACAAAATTTTGTGATACGCTGAAAATCATTAAAAAATAACGAACTTTTTTAAAAAATACAGTCTAACCCTTGAGTTACACAACTATAAACCTTATAACTAGTTCAGTATTTAACACCTAAAGCATTCAGGTATAAACCCAGCTGACGAGGAAAGTCGAATTATTATGGCAGCTAACGCATTTTCACAATTAAAAACGTATTTAGATACACAAATTATTGGCCAGCCAGAGCTCACTCAAGCGCTACTCATTGCAATTTTAGCCGATGGTCATTTATTAGTAGAAGGTCCTCCTGGGCTTGCAAAAACTCGTGCCGTAAATGCACTTGCTAAAGGTATAGAAGGGTCTTTTCAGCGCGTGCAGTTTACACCTGACTTATTACCTGCTGATGTAACCGGTACCGATATTTATCGTCAACAAACCAGTGAGTTTGTTTTTGAAAAAGGCCCTCTTTTTCATAACCTTATTTTAGCCGATGAAATTAACCGTGCACCAGCAAAAGTACAATCAGCTCTTTTAGAAGCAATGGCTGAGCGTCAAGTTACGGTAGGTAAAAACACTTATCCACTAAGTGAACTGTTCCTTGTTATGGCAACGCAAAACCCGCTCGAACAAGAAGGGACTTACCCACTGCCTGAAGCGCAACTTGACCGATTTTTATTGCATTTAAGCATTGGTTACCCTGGCGCCGAACATGAGCTTGATATACTGCGTTTAACACGTGGCGAAGCATTAAATGAACAACAAGCAGTAATGCAAAAAATTAGTCAAAGTGATTTATTTGCAGCTCGTAAAGCTATCCTTGGTCTTTATTTAGCCGAACCACTTGAAAAATACCTAGTGCAATTAATTATTGCTACGCGTGAAGGTGCTGCATTAGATGCACAACTTGGTAGTTGGATAGAGTTTGGCGCAAGTCCGCGTGCCACTATTGCACTTGATAAATGTGCCCGTGCACACGCTTGGTTACAAGGTCGTGATTTTGTAGCCCCTGATGATATTCAAGCTGTAGTGCATAACGTGTTGCGCCACCGTATTATTTTAAGTTACGAAGCCCAAGCCGACGGCATTACTAAAGATCAGGTAATAAGCCGAATTGTTGAACTTGTAGCCGTACCATAAGTTATGCAAACACAATTAGAATCCCAAGCATGGCTCAATCAGAGCCATAGCCACGGTGTAAATTTAGCCCTTAAAGAGCTAATGTACTACAAAGCCAAAGCGCAGCTGCTTGAGCTTGCCCCTAAGGTAAAAATAAAAAACGCCTTAACTGGGCAATATCTTGCACCGCACAAAGGTCGTGGAATGGAATTTGCCGAAGTGCGACATTATCAACAAGGCGATGACATTCGCTCTATTGATTGGCGAGTTACTGCGCGCACCGGTGAAACTCACACTAAACTTTTTCAAGAAGAGAAAGAACGCCCTGTTTTTATATTTACTGACTTCTCTAACTCAATGTTGTTCGGTTCAAAGTTATTGTTAAAATCGGTGCAAGCTGCGCATATTAGTGCCTTAGTTGCATGGTCTGCTAGCCAACGCGGCGATAGAATTGGTGGTATTGTTTTTAATCAGCACTCTCACTTAGAGCTAAAACCAAGCGCTCGTGATAAAGCAGTATTAAAACTTTGTCATAATTTATGCGCAAACCACCAGCAAGCTCTTAACTCTATTGATGAAAAAGCGACAAATAACTTTAGCGATAACTTAAAGCGTCTTAACCATTTAGCTAAACCTGGCAGTTTAGTTTATTTAGTTTCTGACTTTAACGCCCTAGACGATGCCAGTTTTAAGCAACTTGAGATACTCAGTCGACATTGTGAATTAATTGGTTGTCATATTAGTGACCCTTTTGAACACCAATTACCTGCATTTAAGCAAGCTGTAACAGTTAGTGCAAATGGTCAAGATTTTGCTCTGCCATTAATGGATAAAAGCTTTAGAGAACGCTTTGCCAAAAATGCTGAGCAAGCATTTAGCACACGATTTAATCGCTTAACAAAATCAGGTCTTAATTTAATATCATTCAATGCAGCAATACCGCTTGAGCTGCAATTAGTGAGAAAATAACCATGCAAACGTCTCCACTCGATGGACTGCACGATATAATAGCGCCAAGCCAAGTTAGTTGGTGGCCACTCGCTCCTGCTTGGTGGGCTATTATTGCGCTACTACTTTTGGCACTGTGTGCAGCAATTTATATTTTTTATAAAAAGCATCAATTTAATAAAGCAAAACGTTACGCAATAGAACTAAGCCTTAAATTAAATGATGCACAACAGCTTCATATTATTTTAAAGCGTTTAGTAATCGAATATTACGATAAACGTCTTGCTGCACAATCTACTGCTCAATGGTGTAATACACTTACCACCCTAACGAGTTTGACCTTTAGCGAACAAGAAATTTTAAGTCTTTATAATGTACAACAAAAAGATGCACCACTTTGTGACAAGCTTCGCCAAAGTATTAAACAATTTAAAATAAAGGAGCGAGTTAATGTTTGAATTTAGCTGGCCATGGCTTTTTATATTGCTGCCACTTCCTTTATTACTTTTGCTATTAAAACCTCTAGCTAGCAACACAAATACACGCTTACGCATACCAAGCTTTTCTAAACATAATTTAACTAACCAAAGTATTGAGCAAGGCGCGCGTCGCTTAAGTCCTTTTGAATGGGCTATTTGGTTGTTACTCGTTATTGCAGCGGCTAACCCCACTTGGTTAGATGAGCCTATATCAATGCCAAATGAAGGTCGCGATATAATGCTTGCTGTAGATTTGTCAGGCTCTATGACCGAGCAAGACATGGCTTACAATGGTCAATATGTTGACAGGCTTACTATGGTAAAAGCCGTATTAAGTGACTTTATAGAGCAGCGCCAAGGTGACAGGCTCGGTCTTATATTATTTGGGGATACTGCTTTTTTACAAACCCCGTTGACTCGCGATGTTAAAACCGTAAGTAAAATGCTCAGTGAAGCACAAATTGGTTTGGTCGGTCGTGCTACTGCTATTGGTGATGCTTTGGGGCTGTCAGTAAAGCGTTTTGCTAATAAAGATAAAAGTAATCGTATTGTTGTACTGCTTACCGATGGGCAAAACACCGCCGGTAACCTAAAACCAGAAGAAGCTTTACTACTTGCTCGCGAAGAAGGTATTAAAGTGTATACCATTGGCGTTGGCTCAGATAACCCTCGCGGCTTTAGTTTATTTAATATGAGTGGTGCTAGCGGAAGTAGTTTAGATGAAAGTCTATTAAAAAGTATTGCAGAGCAAACAGGTGGTTTGTATTTTAGAGCTAAAGATGTAGCCGGTTTACAACAAATTTATGCTGAGCTCGACAAGCTTGAACCTATTAGTGCCGACGAACAAACGTTTCGCCCACAAAGCTCTCTTTTTTACTACCCGTTACTTATCGCTATTTTACTTATTAGCTTAAACGTAATGTTAAGTACATTACGTGCGTTAAAGGAGCCAAGCTAATGGATTTTGAATTTATTCGCCCCGCTGTTTTGTGGCTTTTGATACCCGCAATAGCGTTGTTTTTTGTCGCATTAATTAAACATAAAAAAACAACAAGCGAGCATTTAATAGCACCGCACTTAGCCCAGTTTATTATGAGCGAATCAAATACTAAAACTAACCAACCACTTTGGTTAGTAGCACTATTTTGTAGCTTAGGTATTTTATTTAGTGCGGGACCTAGCTTTGAGAAAAAACAAGTTCCTGTGTTTCAGAGCAAAAGTGCCCGCGTTATTGTTATGGATATGTCGTACTCTATGTACAGCACTGATATTTTACCAAACAGACTATTACAATCGCGTTTTAAAGCGCTTGATATGATTGATTTGTTTAAAGAAGGCGATACCGCTTTAATAGCTTATGCTGGTACAGCTTATACTATTTCCCCTTTAACGAATGATGCCACCACTCTTGCAAATTTAATTCCTAGTTTAAGCCCTGAAATAATGCCTGATAAAGGCTCAAACGTTTTAGCCGGGCTTGATATGGCAAAAGAACTGTTAACACAAGCAGGCTATGTAGATGGCGATATTATTTTAGTAACCGACGGTATTGAGCAGCAAGAGTTGAGCGAAGTAACCGATTTTACTAACAAAACTCAATATCGATTAAGTATCTATGGTGTAGGTACGCCCCAAGGTGCCCCAATTAAGTTACCTGAAGGTGGTTTTTTGAAAGATACTTATGGGCAAATAGTAGTGCCTAAGTTAAACGCTTCACAATTAAAAAGCTTAGCAACAAGCAGTGGCGGTAAATTTGCCAGCTACCAACCAAGTAGTGCCGACATAGCCACATTTTCTCCTAGTAATAATAGCGAGCTTTTAAAAGATGAAAAACAAAGCCACGCCCTTTGGAGAATAGATGCAGGTATTTATGGTTTATTACTTTTATTACCACTTGGTCTTTATTTGTTTAGACGATCTGCTTTGGTAGGTGCTTTTTTAATCTTTAGTTTTTTACCACAACAAAACGCATTTGCTGTAGAGCTTCCATCACTTTTAAAAAACACCGATCAACGTGCGCTCGATGCTTATCAAAATAAAGATTACGATAGTGCAAGTGCAGCTCAATCAACCCAATTAAAAGGCTCTGCTCTGTATCAACAAGGTGATTACGAAGCCGCTATAAATCAGTTTAGTAACGATAAATCAGCAACTGGTTTTTATAATTATGCCAATGCGCTTGCCAAGGCAGGTAAATTAGAAGAGTCAGTTGAGGCATATAAACAGGCTCAAGCTTTGCAAAATGACTTTACCGAAGCTTCTGAAAATCAGGCACTTGTTGAGCAGCTACTCAATCAGCAGCAAGACAAACAAGATGAAAAAAATGATGACTCTCAAGATGATGGCGAAAAAGGCGACCAAGACCAGCAGCAAAAAGATGATCAATCTGAGCAAGATCAACAAAAAGGTGATGGTGAAAAAGGTGAGCCTAAAGAGAGTGAAAATCAACAAGGTGATAAATCTGATCAAGATGCTGAGCAATCAGAGCAGCAAGATGAATCAGGCGAGCAGTCAGAAAATCAATCTGGTGATAAATCAGATAAGCAAAATGAACCTGATATGCAAGCAGAGCAGCCAACTGACCAGGCTCAAAATGAAGATGCTAAAAACCCTGAAGACGATGCACAGCAAACAGATACTCCTCAAGCTATGAGTGAGCAACCTGCTAGTGAGGAGCAAAAGCAAAATGCTCAACAGCAGGCAATGCAAGCACAAGCTAGCGAATTGACTAACGAAGAGAAAGAAAAAGCTCAACAACTTAATCAATTACTCAGAAAAGTTCCGGATGATCCGGCTATTTTATTACGGAATAAAATGCAATTAGAAGCCCAAAAAAGACAATATAAACGTCGCCCTGCAGGAGTAGAAAAATCATGGTAATGCGATTAGTTTACTGTTTATTATTATTGAGTGTTATGCCTTCATGGGCTGCAACTAAACTAGAAGCCAGTGTTAATAAAAATCCTGTTTTAGCAGGTGAATTTTTTATGCTTAACATCTCTGTTGACGATACGGTTAGAGGTGAGCAACCAGATACATCAGCATTATTAAAAGACTTTGTTGTAGGTCCTACTAGTTTGAGTTCGCGTACTAACGTTATCAATGGCAGCATTAATAAACAAACAACGTGGTCTGTTAAATTAATGACTCGCGCTGAGGGTGAATATACCATTCCGGCTTTTAGCGTTGCAGGGCTTACATCACAACCAATTAATTTAAAAGTATCTAAACGTGACGTTGATGCGGATAAAAACAATGATATTTTTTTAAAAACCTCACTTTCTAACAATTCGTTATTTGTTCAAGAAGCTGGTGTTTACACCATTAAGCTTTATTTAGCTAAAGAGTTACTTGATGGCAGCTTAAGTACGCCAAGCATGGAAGATGCTCAACTGACGCAATTAGGTAAGCAAACCGAAAGTTATGAACTTGTGGATGGTAAACGTTATTTAGTAATTACTCGTGAATATTTAATTCAACCACAAAAAAGCGGTGTTTATACAATTGCAGGCCCTGCGTTTCAAGGTCGTGTACAACAAAATTATCGTCAATTAGAAGTATCTGCGTTAGGTGATGAGCAACAAATAGAAATCAAGCCAATTCCAAGTAATTATAAAGGTGCATGGTTACCAAGCGAATTAGTTAACTTAGATGAGCAATGGCAACCTAAAGATAATACTGTAGAAGTAGGTACTCCTATCACTCGCACAATTACTTTAACGGCACTTGGTGTGACTAAAGAGCAACTCCCTGAAATAGCAATGCCAGCTATTGATGGAATTCGCAGCTACCCTGATGAAAAAGAAAATAACAATGCAGTTCGTGATGGGCGTGTTGTATCACAGCAAACAGCATCTTATGCGTTATTACCGCAAAGAGCAGGTACTTATACACTCCCAGAAATAAAACTACCTTGGTATAACACTAAAACAAACCGCATTAGCTACGCAACTTTACCTGAGCGCACTATTACAGTAATACCAAGTAGTACCTCAGCTAATCCACCCGTTGAAAATAATCAGCAAAATATAGCTAATTCACACTCGCCGCAAAATACCAATGCGGATATAATAAATTCGCAATCAGTGCAAACTCAAAGTGAAACACCTATATGGCTAATAGTTATTGCTGTGTTAGGTTATATTTTATGGATTGCGACTGTAATTTATTTTTGGTTAACCCGTTCTACTAAAAACGATGAAAAAAATATACCCTCAAGTAATAACACGCTTAAACAGCCGAGTTTAAAAAGACTTACTGCAACAGCGAAAAAGCAAGATGCTAAAGACTTTTACAATGAACTAAATAACTATGCGGTATTACATACACACAAAGATACGGGCGCAATTGATGAGCTATGCCGTATCATAAATAATGATGAGTTAAATAACCATATAACTCAATTACAGGCACAGCTTTATAGTAATAGAGCAACAAATGCTGATCTTAATGCTATTATTAAAATACTTGAAAAATATCATGCTCAAGCATTAGAGTCGCAACAAGCTGTATTAAAAGACCTTTATCATTAATATTTGATATATGCAGGTCTTTCATGCATTAAATAATAATTTTTAACTAAAAAAGTACTTATGCTTGGAAAGAATAAATCAAATAATCAGGTCTTAATCAATATGGCAGAGAAACAAAAACGTTATGAAGCCTTGGTCCACGTTTACAATAAGGAGCTTTACCGCTTCGCTTATTGGTTATGTCGTGATCCACACATAGCAGACGATTTAGTACAAGAGACGTTTTTACGTGCTTGGCGTTCACTTGATTCTTTATTGGATCAAAAAGCAGCTAAACCATGGTTATTAACTATTTTACGCAGGGAGAATGCACGCAGATTTGAGCGTAAGCAATTTGATTACAGTGATGTAGAAAACGATACGCTTGTTGATGAAACGAGCCACTCGTTAGATGATGAAATGGAACAAACGGTTATTCAGCGCCAGATTGCACTGCTTTCAGATGAATACCGAGAGCCTTTATTACTTCAAGTTGTAATGGGCTGCTCTGGTGAAGAGATTGCAGGCATACTTAATTTAAATAAAAACACGGTAATGACTCGCTTATACCGTGCTAGAAATCAACTTAAAGAGGCTTTAAGCCGTGATGATGAACAACTTAAAGGGGCATCAAAATAATGGATGAACTTGAGTTTCGTCGCCGCACTATTGCGCAGCCAAACGACATTGACAAGGAGCTCATGGAGTTTGCAAACAATAACCAAGAGCGACAAAGTTTTATTAGTGATATGAAAGATTTTGATAAATATATTCAAGATGCTTTAGATATACCCGTACCTGAGAACCTTGCGGATCGCATTCTTTTAAATACATCGTTAAAAGAAAAAGCACTTCAAGAAGAGCAAGCTACAGGTGATAATGTAGTTGATGCTCGTTCGCGTTTTAAGTTTGATCGCGTACATTTAGGATTAGCCGCTTCTTTTGTAGTGGCAATTAGCGCTTTCTTTTTTAGCGCAGAGCAAAACATAGTGAACGAAGCTGGTGAGCATGCCCTTACCCACGTTTATTACGAAATTAGCTCTCTTGATAAAAAAGAACCTATTAGCCTACAAAGTGTAAACGACAAATTAGCGATACTAGGCGGTCATATTGATGAACTTCCTGGTAAAGTTACTTATGCTATGTTTTGTGATTTTGAAGGTGAGAAAGGCCTGCATTTAGTCTTTGAATCAGACTTTGGACCCATGACTGTATTTATTGTTCCGTCTGAAAATAAATCGTTTGGGTTTGGCGATGATAGCTTTGGAGATGACCGCTTTGAAGGGCATATTAATAGAGGATCACAAGCAGATACTATTTTAGTAGCAAATGCTGGTGCACCAATTAATATGTATAACGAACGCGTTACTGGCGCTATTCGTTGGTTATAAGATGTTTGCCGCTTAGTATTTACTAAGCGGCTTTTTTATAACTAATTTTTAATTCACTAAATCTAAAATACTATCGACTTGCCACGCCCAGATGCTTCAGATGCTGCATCTAACTTACCGTCGTTATTAATAATAACTTGTAGATCACCAAAGTGGCTCTCATTTATGGTGTAACCCATTTTCATAAGTTCTTTTTTTACTTTATTAGTTAACCCTTTGTGTGCTCTGATTATATTTTTAGGCCATAGCTGATGATGAAAACGAGGGCTATTAACAACCTGCTCTGCACTCATATCAAAATCTACCGCATTTAAAATAGACTCATAAACTGAGCTAATAATTGTTGTTCCACCTGGCGAGCCAGTTACCATTTTAACTGTATTGTCTTTAAGTAGTATTGTAGGTGTCATAGAGCTAAGCATACGCTTGTGTGGCTGTATTTCGTTAGCTTCACCACCAATTGCACCAAACACATTCATAACACCTGGTTTGGCGCTAAAATCGTCCATTTCATCATTTAAAATAAAGCCAGCCCCTTCAACAACCACACCACTGCCAAAACCTAAGTTTATTGTGGTCGTGTTTGCAACAGCGTTACCCATTTTATCAATAATTGAAAAGTGTGTGGTTTGCTCGCTTTCTTTAAGACCTGGTTTAATGTTTTCTGTCGTTGAAATAGCTGTTAGCGAAATACCATCACTACGACCTTTTAGGTAGTTAATATTAGTTAGCGCTTTTACCGGTACATCAAAAAAGTCAGGATCGCCTAAATACTCTGCTCTATCTGCAAATACACGTTTACCTATTTCAGACAATAAATGCACATATTGTGTAGAGTTATGCGCTAAGCCCACTTTAGGTTTTTGTAACTCATACATTTTAAGCCATTGTAAAATAGCAATACCGCCTGAACTAGGCGGCGGCGATGTAAGGACTTCGTAACCATTCCAGCTTGCTTTAATAGGTGTACGTGATTTAGCGGTATAATTTTTTAAATCATCTTGGTTAATTATGCCACCGTGCTGATGCATAAATTTAGCAATAATATTTGCGGTTTCGCCTTTATAAAAACCATCTTGACCGTTATCGCGAATACGCTTTAGTGTAGCTGCGAGCTCTGGTTGTTTAAACGTGGTATTTGCTTTTACATCTGCAAAATAGTTTGCAAAGTTTACGTTTATTTTTTGCTCTTTTAAATAAGCTATATACTCGCTAACGCCTTTTGCTAGTTTTGGCGGAACCACAAAGCCTTTTTCAGCTAAAGTAACTGCAGGTTGTACTAACGTTTTCCACTCAAGCGTGCCATGCTTTTTATGAGCAAGCCACATACCCGCAACACTGCCTGGTATTCCACTGGCATGAATACCATATATTGATTTATCAGGAATAACGTTACCTTGCTCATCTAAGTACATATCACGGTGAGCTGCTGATGGTGCTGTTTCTCGATAATCTATAAAATCACCTTCACCATCTTTTTGAATAAGCATAAAACCACCACCGCCAATATTGCCGGCTTCGGGTAACGTTACAGCAAGTACAAATTGCGCAGTAATAGCCGCATCAATTGCATTGCCTCCTTGCTCTAATATACTTTTAGCCGAATCAGCACTAAACGAATCCGGCATAGCAACTGCGCTTTGAGGTAAAGGCTGTGCCACCGCGCTAAATACGGTGAGCTGTAAAATAAATACACTTTTGACAATTAATTTTCGTCGAGAGAAAAACAATCCCATTGAATATCCTTAACTTATTATTTTTAGTTACTCATATTAATGCACGCCACTTATGTGCAGGTCAATATTTATACTGTCAATTTAATCATCATTGAACATTTTTTGAATAAAGCACCGCAGGTAAACTCCCTTGCTCGTCTTTATGTGAATAGTTTTTTATAAATTGTAGACCTAATTTTTTCATTATTTTTATAGAAGCCGTATTACTTACAATAGCAGTAGCACTTATTGCTTTAACTTCATTGTTTTTAACAAGCTCGTCGCACAATGCTAATGCAGCCTCTGTAGCGTAGCCATGACCCCAGCTTGCTTGTTTAAAACGCCATCCTATTTCAATATTATTAAAGCGAGGTGTTTCACTAAAAAAATCCATAGGTCTTATTAATATCCAACCAATAAATGTATTATTTATTTTTGTCGTAATTTGCCAAAGCCCCCACCCTTTATCTTCATTTCGATAAGCAAGCATGCGAGGAATGCCTTCATTTTTTATTTGAGCTAATGTACTTGGCACACCACGCGTTAAATACTGCATTACAGCAGGGTCTTGATCGAGCTCAAACAATTGAGGCCAATCGTGTTCATTCATTAATTTAAAATTTAATCTTGTTGTTACAGGTGTGTTCATTTTCATTCTTGTATAGTCCGTCTCGAATTAATTATTAGTCTCTAAAGGGGATAACACATGAATAAATTAGCAGGTTTAGCTTTATTAGGCACTTTAATTACATTAACTGGTTGTGAAGATGCGAGTGAAGTAAAAGAAGATGCAAAAGACAAAAGCGCTCAAATGCAAGAAAAGCTTGGTGATGCATGGGAAGACGTAAAAGAGACGACACACGAGCTTAAAACTGATGAATCACTAAACCAGTTATTAGACCAAAGTAAAGCTATGGGCTTAGACATGTACGATGACGGTAAAGAAATTGCTGTTGATGCATGGATTAAAAGCAAAGAAGCAGCTGGCGAATTGACTGAAAAAACAAAACAAAAAGCACAAGAAATTGCTGATGAAATAGAGCAAGCTCGTCAAGATGAAAAAGAAGGTTAATTTAACTTCTAATAAAAAGGGTAAGCCATGGCTTACCCTTTTTTTGTTTTAGTTAAGTTCAAAGTCTTTTTTGAATTTTAAACCAAATTCACTACGATCGTTACTACGCATTACCCCTACAAAACCTGATTGCTGTAAACGTCCTACGTCGTATATTTCATTAAATACGTTTTCACCATAAAGCGTTACTTCCATATCGCCGTACGGGTTAGTATAAGAAATATTAAAACCAACAAGCTCGCGTGAATCTATTGTTTCACTTTCGTTATAAACTGACTGCCCTTGCATATCACTACGGTATGAGTAATTAGCGTTTAGTGCCAAAGTGCCCCCATTGCTTAAATCCATAAAGTAAGAAGGTGCAATCATTACAGTCCAACGAGGTGTTAATGCTGGTGAATCACCTTTACCAATACCTTGTACACCGTCTGCTACGTCTGTAATTTCAGAATCTAGGTAACCCACTGCGCTTCGAATTGTAAAGTCGTCTGTAATTGCAACAGTTGTTTCAAGCTCAATGCCCTGTGCTTTAGATTGACCTGCATTTTCAACAATAGTAACAAAACCACCACCGGCTGTTGGATCTGAAAAAGGTAATGCTAAATCAGTGTAATCAGTAACAAATACGGCAAGCATCATAGATACATTTTCGTGTACTTGACCTTTTAAACCAACTTCATAGTTAATTGCTTTAGTTTCATCAAATGAAGTAAATTGGTCGGGACCACCAAATGGACGCGGTGGAAAGCCACCTGTTTGATAACCTTTTTGAATTTGACCATACACATTCATATCATTACTGAGTTGATACGAAGCGTTTATATCCCAAGTAACGGCATCAAAATCGGCGCTTACATACTTACGCGCAGGGAATGATGGAAAAATAGCATCAGCATCTTTTTCGTCTTGAGAGTAACGTAATCCACCGCCTAGTGTTAAATCATCAGTTAAATCGTAACTTGCATTTATATATGCGGCGTATGAGTTAGTCTCTTGATTAATTTCAAAATTTCCATATCCACCAAATGATGGGGTTACTCCATCATTTAATAAACTATTTGGTGTATTAAACGGGCTAAATACAAATGGTCCTGAACGCGTAAATCCATCTTCATTAAAGAAATAAAGACCAGACACAAAGTCCATATTCTCAAACGTAGCATTTAACTGTATTTCAAAAGAATACTGGTCAGCACCACCCTCTTCAGGAAACTCTGATAAATTAAGTGGCGATGCATCATCATCAAGTCCACCTTCGTATTCAGAAGTACGGTAGCTTGAAATAAACTTTGCAGCGTAAGTATCGTTAATCGCCCAATCAGCTGTAAACGATGTTCCCCAACCTGAGTATGATGTAGATTCAATGCCAGCAACAGTTGTGCCTAAATCATCAGGATCAGATGGAATTAAATCTTGTGTTAATAATGGGAAATCTCCATTAAACACGTCATTCGAATCCAATGGCTCAGTTAGCTCAATAGTATATGGAGATTGACCTGACTCATTATCAACACCATCCAAAGAGAAAGTAAGAGCTAAATCACTGCTTGCCTGCCACTTAATTGCAACACGACCGCTAAACTCTTCTTCTTCGCCAATTTCTTTCTCTGGATTTGCTAAATTGACAGCTTCACCTACACCATCTCGAGTTTTATATGATGCACTTGCTGACATACTTATGTCATCGTTTAGTGCATTGTTAAAATATACATCGCCAGCAATACGACCACGGCTGCCAACCTTTGCTGTAGTGGTAATAATGCCCTCATCACCTGGCTGCTTTGTAATTACATTTACTGCACCACCTAAAGTGTTACGCCCGTACAAAGTTCCCTGAGGACCACGAAGAATCTCTACACGTTCAACATTTGGTAAAGATAAGTTAGAACCCATTTGGCGACCCAGATAAACACCATCTAAATAAACACCTACGCCAGGATCTGTTGTAATTATATGATCTTGCAGACCAATGCCTCGAATAAATACCGAGGCATGAGCCGAGTTACCAACGCCATAGCGTGTAATATTTAAATTAGGGACATACTTACCAATATCTTCTAAATTACTCATATTGGCTTTATCAATAAGATTTGCACCAATTGATGTGATAGCAGTTGGAGATTCAAACAGACTCTCGGTGCGTTTACGGGCTGTTACTTCTATTTTCTCAAACGCATCTTGTTTTGCTGTTGTTTTAATTTCCTCAGCATTTACTGATGTAGTTAGTGCAGCAAGAATTGCTAGGCTTAACGGTGAGAGGTTGCGTAGTTTCAAAGTATTCACCAAAGGATATCGTATGATTTGTTATGCGTTTATATTTAGATAATATAAATTTTAAACATAAAAAAAGACGCTAAAAAGCATCTTTCCTCTGGAAGGTTATTATATGACAAATTTGTGAGTGAATGTATAAATACCTTTAAAATAAAAACAACACAAAGTAACAATTGCAATTTTGTAAATTATCATTTGAGCATAACGATATAAAATTACTACCAAATAAATAGTACTGAGTATGTTAGTTTTTAAATTTATTATCGCTATCCTTTATCTTGCTTCTCTTTAAAACAATTAGAGTAAAGGTCTATAAATAAGAACTTCAATTTAAAGTTCTAAATAAATACTAGTCACTGTTCAATTAAAGTACAATAACAGAACAAAAAACTACTTGTATACTCATTAATACTCACAAAAAAACAGGAATGTGCAATTAAAACTAATCTATGGATAGAATATTATGGATATCAATAATAAGAATATTGAGAGCTTAAATGCTCCAGATTATAAGTCGTTACTTTATGTAGCGCAAAACTACAATATACTATTAATTAATTATAGTGCTTTGAATACTATTACTAATTATGAACTTGTAAGTAAATTCATGGCAGAAAACGGTCATTCCGGATTGATGATATTTAACGTTCCTAAAAACGGTGATTTATTAGAGTTAAAAGAGTGGCCAAATTTGAAAGGGATATTTTATGAAGGTGCTGATAAATTACTTTTCCAACAAGGTTTAAAAGCGATTGAAAGAGGTGAGCTTTGGTTTCCAAGAGCAGTGACTGATAGTTGGATGCGACAGATGCTTAAGAATGAACAAAAAACAGCATTGCAATCAAACAACATAACAATTAAAGAAATGAAAGTACTGAACTTGTTATTCTCTGGTTTACACTCATCCGCAATCGCAGATAGCTTATTTATTAGTGAAGCAACAGTGCGAGTTCATTTACATAAAATTTATCAAAAAATATCTGTAAAAAATAAACAACAAGCACTACTTTGGTGTCAAAAAAATCTAAATAAAATTAATAACTGATATTAAAATCATGTTATTTAAAATACAAAAAAACCAGTAACATCACTGTTACTGGTTTCTAAATTTGGTGCGGATGGGGGGACTTGAACCCCCATGCCCTAAAGCACCACCCCCTCAAGGTGGCGTGTCTACCAATTCCACCACATCCGCATTTGTAATATCTTTATCGCTAAACTTTAATGATTTATTTGAGGAATATAAATCGTTTAACTATTAGTTTTAACTAAATTAGTTTGGCACGTCAGAGCTTTGCTCTTTAGTTGATGTTACTGGAACATCTTCTTCAACAGGAACAACTGTTTCAACTGCTGGTGCGTCTTGTAGGTTTTCCCACTCATCAGTCTGTTTAATTTGACCTGCAGTTAGGTTACCTAGCACAATACTTAAAACAAAAAATACAGTTGCTAAGCTTGTGGTTGTTTTTGTCATGAAGTTACCAGCACCTGACGACCCAAAAACGGTACCAGAAGCACCAGCGCCAAATGAAGAACCCATATCTGCGCCTTTACCTTGCTGGATTAAAACCATGCCAACTAAAGCTAAAGCCACTACTAAATAAACTACTAATAAAATTTCGTACATCTTATACGGTTCCTTTTGCACTTTTGCAGATTGCAGTAAATGAATCTGCTTTTAAACTAGCACCACCAATTAGGCCGCCGTCTATATCTGTTTGTGCAAATAATAATTCGCTATTTTTTTCATTTACGCTACCACCATATAAGATGGAAAGCCCTTGTGCTAAACCGCTATCTAATCCAGCAATTTTGTCACGGATAAATTTGTGAACGTTTTGTGCCTGTTCCGGCGATGCAGTTTTACCTGTGCCAATGGCCCAAACGGGCTCGTATGCTATCACAGAATCTTTTAGTGCTGCTACACCTAATTTCTCAATTACTGCATCAATTTGCGCAGCAACTACTTGCTCAGTTTGACCGTTCTCTTGCTCAGTTTCGCTTTCGCCTACACATAAAATAGGTGTCAAGCCAACTTGTTGAGCTCGTGCAAACTTTTCGGCTACAGTATTATTACTTTCGTTATAAATACTTCTGCGCTCAGAATGTCCTACTAAAACATACTCTGCGCCTAAATTTTTAATAAGTTGAGCATCAACTTCGCCAGTAAAAGCACCTGGTTTATTTTCAGAAACAGTTTGTGCCCCTGTAGATACACCACTAGCAATAAGTGCCGATATTAATGGGAACGGAGGAAATAAAACAATGTTTATCTCTTGAGATTTAACACTGTTAATAGCTTCAGACATTTGTTTAACAAGTTCTAAAGAACCGTTCATTTTCCAGTTGCCTGCGACCATCGCTTTGCGTATTGCCATTTTTCCACTCCACATTAGAAAACGGGCGAGATATTAACTTTTCTCACCCAAAGTTACAAGAGGTTATTGTTATCAATCAGTTTGTTTGCTCATAGATTCGACAACATCCGCAATTTTTTGAGCGCTATCTATTACTATTTTTTCTTGCTCTGCTTCAACCATAACACGAACAACAGGTTCAGTGCCTGATTTACGAAGTAAAACACGCCCTTTATCACCTAAACATTCTTCAACTTGAGCAACAGCAGCAAGCACTTCTTTTGCTTTAGTTGGATCTGTTCCTGGGGTATAACGCACATTTATCATTTTCATTGGATACTTGGTAAAACCAGCACCTAAATCTTGAAGCGTGCGATTTTGTGCAACCATAGCAGCCAATACTTGTAAGCTCGAAATAATACCATCACCGGTACTTATTAAATCAAGGTTGAGAACATGTCCAGAGCTCTCTCCACCGATTTTCCAGCCTTTTTGTTGCAGTAGTTCCATAACATATCGGTCACCTACTTTGCTGCGAGCAAACTCAATTCCCTTCGCTTTCAAGGCGTTTTCTAAACCCATATTCGACATAACGGTGCCAACTACACCACCGCCTAAGTTATCATCTTGAGCGGCTTGGCAGGCAATAATATAAACTAAATCATCACCATCAAAAACACGACCATTATGGTCAACCATCATCACACGGTCACCATCACCGTCATAGGCAATACCTACATCAGCTTTAAATTCAAGTACTTTACGTTTTAAAGTGTCTACATGAGTAGCACCGCATTCGTGATTAATGTTTACACCATTTGGCTCACATGCAAAAGTAATAACGTCTGCACCTAGCTCTCGCATAACAGAAGGAGCTATGTGATAAGTTGCGCCATTAGCGCAATCAACAACAATCTTTAAACCCTCTAGCGATAAGCCTTGAGGAAACTGACTTTTACAAAATTCAATGTAACGTCCATCAGCGCTAGGTAATCGGCTCGCTTTACCTAATTTATCTGAGGCAACACACGTCATTGGCTCATCTAGCATGGCTTCTATTTGTAACTCAACTGCATCATCAAGCTTTAAGCCGTTGCCATTAAAAAACTTAATACCGTTATCATAATATGGATTATGTGAAGCACTGATAACAACACCAGCTTCAGCGCGAAAAGTTTGCGCTAAATAGGCAATTGCCGGAGTTGGCATTGGCCCAAGTAATACAACATCAATTCCAGCGGCAATGAAACCAGATTCAATTGCGGTTTCAAGCATATAACCAGAAATACGTGTATCTTTGCCAATGATAACTTTTTTAGTTCCATTTTTAGATAAAACACGTCCTGCTGCCCAGCCTAGTTTCATAGCAAACTCAGGTGTAATTGGTGCGGTTCCAACTAACCCACGAACACCATCGGTACCAAAATATTTTCTTTCTTTCATTATAAAACCCCTTGTTCACAGGCTCGTAATACTCCAAGTACATCAGCTGTTTCTTTAACATCGTGTACTCGAATTATTTTAGCGCCATTTTGTGCTGCGATTAATGCGCCAGCTAAACTACCCGCTAACCGTTCATTTGTTTCTCTATTTAATAAGTTTCCTATCATCGATTTACGAGATAAGCCTGCAAGCAATGGTAAACCAAACTTATTAAAATCATCAAACTTAGCTAAAATTTTATAATTATGGCTAAGTGTTTTTCCAAATCCAAAACCTGGGTCTAAAATAAGCTGTTCTAGCTTAATCCCTGCTGTTTTACAGGCAATTATGCGCTTATTAAAAAAACCACTAATATTAGCTAATAGATCATCATAATGCGGTGAAGATTGCATGCTACGTGGTTGCCCTTGCATGTGCATCAAACAAACAGCTACATTTTCAAACTGCGCTACAACCTCTAATGCACCGGGTTCTTGTAAAGCTCTAACGTCATTTACAATATCAGCCCCAGCTGTAATAGCCTGCCTCATTACCTCTGCTTTACTTGTATCAACAGATATTACGCAATCACTTTTATTGCGTATTGCTTTTATAACAGGAATAACACGTGCCAGTTCATCTTCAAGACTTACATCGGGAGCACCGGGTCTAGTCGACTCTCCACCAATATCCAAAATCAGTGCACCATCATTAAGTAATTGCATTGCACGTTCAAGCGCTATATTGATATTTAAGCACTCTCCACCATCAGAAAATGAATCTGGTGTCACATTTAATATACCCATTATCACAGGGTTAGTTAAATTTAGAGTGCGCCCGTGAGGGAGGTTTAGTAAGTCATTCATTGCTAACCTTTGTATTCTTATAGCAATTAAGCAAAACCCTAACGAATAATTAGGATATTAAATTAAATCCATACAAAAAAAGCCCCGAAGTTCGGGGCTTTTAATTTACTACTTTAACGATTATTCATCTTTATCATCAAGATTTGTATCATCTTTATCATCAAGATTTGTATCATCTTTTTTTGATAAATCTGTAGGTTTTTGACTTTCGCTATCATCAACAACCTTATCTTTACTAACATCTACTTTTTCTGATTTTTGTTCATGACGGTCATGCGCATCGCGAGGTTCGCGAACTGGTTGACGTGCCATTAAATCATCAATTTGTTTAGCATCGATTGTTTCGTATTTCATCAGTGCGTCTTTCATCGAGTGAAGAATATCAATGTTTTCTTTTAATATATCTTCTGCTCTTTGGTAGTTACGGTCTGAGAATAAACGAATCTCAGCATCTATCACTTTAGCTGTATCATCTGACATGCTTGATGCGCGACTTCCACCGCCACCCATATACATTTCATTTTGATCTTCAGCATAAAGTAATGGACCAAGTTTTTCACTTAAACCCCAATGCGTAACCATTTTACGAGCTATATCTGTTGCTCGTTCAATATCATTACTTGCACCCGTTGTTACTTTATCTGCGCCATAAATAAGTGCTTCAGCAATACGACCACCATAAAGGCTAGAAATCATTGACTCTAGAAGCTCTTTAGAATGACTTACACGGTCTTGCTCAGGCAAGTACATCGTTACACCTAGTGCACGACCACGTGGAATGATAGACACTTTATACACTGGATCATGCTCTGGCACCATGCGACCTACAATCGCGTGACCAGCTTCATGATAAGCTGTCATTGCTTTTTCTTGCTCGCTCATTACCATGGTTTTGCGCTCAGCGCCCATCATAATTTTATCTTTAGCGGCATCGAACTCAGCCATGCTAACAACTCGTTTATTTCCACGAGCAGCATAAAGGGCTGCTTCGTTTACCAAGTTAGCTAAATCAGCACCTGAAAATCCAGGAGTACCACGAGCAATTAAAGCAGCTTCTACGTTATCGCCTAAAGGTACTTTGCGCATATGTACTTTAAGAATCTGTTCACGACCACGAATATCTGGTAAACCAACTTCTACTTGGCGGTCAAAACGACCTGGACGAAGTAATGCTGGGTCCAATACATCAGGACGGTTTGTTGCTGCAATAACGATAATACCCTCGTTACCACCAAAACCATCCATTTCTACTAGCATTTGGTTAAGTGTTTGTTCGCGCTCGTCGTTACCGCCGCCCATTCCTGCGCCACGTTTACGACCTACGGCATCAATCTCATCTATAAAGATAATACAAGGTGATGCTTTTTTAGCTTGTTCGAACATATCACGTACACGTGATGCACCAACACCAACAAACATTTCAACAAAGTCTGAGCCTGAAATTGTAAAGAATGGCACTTTTGCTTCACCAGCAACAGCCTTTGCAAGTAAGGTTTTACCCGTACCTGGAGGACCTACCATTAATACGCCTTTAGGAATGCTACCGCCTAACTTTTGGAATTTTGATGGGTCACGTAAGAAATCTACTAATTCAGTAACATCTTCTTTCGCTTCATCACAACCGGCTACATCAGCAAACGTTGTTTTAATTTGATCTTCGCTCATCAAGCGCGCTTTGCTCTTACCGAACGACATCGCACCTTTACCACCACCGCCTTGCATTTGACGCATGAAGAATATCCATACACCAATAAGCAGTATCATTGGGAACCAAGAAATAAATATATTTGCTAAAAATGATTGTTCCTCGGGTTTAACCCCTTTCACATTTACATCACTTTTAAGTAAATCATTTAAAATATCTTTATCGTAAATAGGCATAATCGTTTGAAAACGTTCGCCACTCGTTTTAGTACCAGTAATTGTTCCACTCGTACTTTCTATTGCAACTTCTTGTATAGAGCCATTTCGGGCATCTTTAACAAATTGACTGTAACTCGTTTGACGATCAACTTGATCGCCACCATTAAAGCTCTGAAAGACTGACATCAGCACAACTGCAATTACCAGCCATAGTATTAAATTTTTCGCCATATCGCTCAAGGGGTTAACCTCTTGTATCCAATTAATGTAAATTCAACTAAACGCCAAGTAACTGTACTATAGTTTGTATCCGCTCGCTACTATATATACTTCCCGAGAACGGGCACGTGAGGCATCAGGTTTGCGTATTTTTACTATTTTAAAACTATTACGTACATCTTGCAGGAATTGATCAAAGCCTTCCCCTTGGAATACTTTAACAACAAATGCACCATTTTTCTTCAATACTTGATTACACATATCTAATGCAAGCTCAACTAGATACATACTACCAGCTTGGTCAACTGAGTTGTTACCACTCATATTTGGTGCCATGTCAGACAATACCACATCAACATTTTTACCATCAATACGTTTTAATAAGGCACTTAATACAGCTTCTTCACGAAAGTCACCTTGCAAAAAGTCAACACCCGCTAATGAATCCATAGGAAGTATATCGCACGCAATAACTTGACCTTTATCACCTACTTTTTCAGCTAGGTATTGTGACCAACTACCAGGCGCAGCGCCTAGGTCAACAACAGTCATCGCTGGACGAAGTAATTTGTCTCTGTTCTGGATTTCATCTAATTTAAAAACCGCTCTAGAACGCCAGCCTTTTTTTTGCGCTTCTTGAACATATTTATCATCAAAATGTTCTTTCAGCCATCGCTGTGAACTGGCTGACTGTTTTTTATTTGTCATAAATTAACACGCAACTAATTAGTAATATTCTTTAGATGGCGGTAGAATACCCTTAATTCAAGCCATATTCAGCAAAATTTGTATAAACATGACATTATCAAACAAACAAAAGCAGTTCTTAAAGGGTCAAGCACATAGTCTTAAGCCCGTAGTTTTACTAGGTTCTAACGGTTTAACCGAAGGCGTAGTAATGGAAATTCAAAGTGCATTAGAAATTCACGAATTGATTAAAGTAAAAGTTCCTACTGACGATCGTGAAACTAAAGCGCTAATTTTTGATGCAATAGTACGTGAAACTGGTGCTACTAAACTACAATCGATTGGTCACACTATCGTGATTTATCGTCAAAGTGTAGAGAAAAAAATTAGATTACCACGTAGCTAATCCTTCTTTTTTAAAGATTTAGCACGTTGAATGAAAAAACCAGCTTAATGCTGGTTTTTTGTCGTTTATAGAAAGTTTTTTTGATTATTATAAATTTAACTTACTCGCACGTTAAAAATCCATAGTTAACTCGCTAACACTATATTGGTTGCTACTTTTATCTAAATTGCTTTTTAATAAAAAATAACGTGTGAAGTCTGTCTCTGCCATTAACGAAACTTTTTCACTTGAAAGTAACTCCGCAAATACTGGCGTTGTATTACTATGCCCTATTACAACCACCACACCATCTAATGTAAATAACTTACTTTTAAGTGCTGTTAACTCGCTTGCGTTGTATATATTAACGCTTGTATTAAAGTGCTTTGCAAGTGGCTGAGCTGTTTGTAATGTACGGTTATAGTTACTACTAAATACATGTACATTTTTATATTTTTTAAACAACAAAACTAAGTTGTTTGCTCTAATTTTACCTTGCTCTGTTAATGATGGGTTTTTACCTGATTGCTTTTCGCTGTGACGAAATAAGTAAATTTCATCCGGAGACGCAAACGCAAACTTACAACTAAACAATGTAAAAAACACTAAAAACAGCGTCGTTATTTTATTTTTAACGTTCATATTTTTTGACCTCGTTTGTACTCTAATACACGGTTAATAAATTCAGTTGTTAGTTCATTTATAACCCCTGTTTCTGCGTTTACAATTAAGCTAAAACCGACATTTAAGTGCGGAAAAACAACTAAATCACTACGGTACCCCTGTACCCAACCACTGTGATAATAAAGAGTTTCATCTGCATAGTTGTACACTCTCCAACCCAATCCATAAAAAGCTTCATTGAGGTGTTTTTTCCATACACGCCTATAACGTTCTTTTTTGGTGTGAGTATAAGGACGTGTTTGAGTTGCTAAAGCATTAAGGGATAAAACATCAGGGTATTGACCTAATTGTGCTTTAAGCCAAATTACCATATCGCTAGCACTGGCGTTAACGCCGGCTGCTGCACCAACTTTATAGTAATTTTTTTTAAGCTCAGCGCTATACCAACGCTTTTTACCACGCACATGTGGTAATGCAAAATTTTTATTTTTTACCATAGCCTCATAACCTAAGCTTGCATCAGTCATTTTTAAAGGAGTAAAAATAGCTTCATTTAGCCACTGCGAATAACTTTTATTTGTGCTTTTTAAAATAATATCGTCGATTAAGCTAAACATTACATTTTGATAGCCATAACATTGCCCTGGCTCGCAAATAGGCTTAACACTAACAAGCTTTTCAACTATATCGGGGTAACTCATTCGCGATTCAATTAAGTTATCGTATGCGTTGGGGACTAAACCACTTGAGTGACTTAGAATATGAAATACCTTTAAATTATCTTTATAAACCGTATTTTTAAAACTGGGTATATATTCACTAACAGGGCTATCTAACCTAAGCAAACCATCCGTTGCTAATTTAGCTGAAAGCGAGCCTGCGAACGTTTTGGAAACAGACGCTAACCTAAAACGAGTATGCGCATTTATTTTTTGCCCATTACGCGCTTTGGTATGTCCCATAGTATTAATATAGTCATCATTTTGAATACTAACTATTGATAAAGCGGCACCTGGAATTCCTTTGCTTTTAAGCGTTTTTTCAGCATAGCGACCATATTTACTTACAAAATCATTCCAATTTGGATCTAGTTTCTTTGCAAAAGCCACCGGGCTGAGCAATAAACAAAAAGCAGATAGGCAATACAATAAAGGGGTGGAATACTTCATTCTTTATAATTTTATCTTTTTAACTACATCTATTGGCATAATATCATGAAGTTTTGTTTGGACTAACGTACAATGGCATAATTATTGTTTTTTAGTGGATGTTTAGTACTTATGCGTTTTTTAGTTGTGTCACTTTTTATTTTACTGTCAGCTGGTTGTGCCGTCACGCAACAACAACCTGCAGAACCTTTAGCTATGCCGTTAAAGCCGACATTAAAAAGTCAAACATATAAACTTGAGTATAAAACTGAACATGCATCGCCAAAAGTAAAGTCTGTTCAGTTACCTGCTCATAAAGTATCAAGAAACCAAACAGTTAAAATCATTACGGGTAAAGCAAGTGTAACCGACACCTTGTTAGCGCAAATAGGCCAAGCATTAAGCGAAAAACAATTAAAAGTAACTACCAAAAACGATAGTGACTATACACTTTCAATTCAACAGCTTGATTTAACCTTTAAAGATGATATTCAATATTCACTTAATCAACCTGAACAACCATTTTCACTTTACACTAATATTGCTCAGCAATACCCAACTCAACAATGCGCAGCTATTTTTGCAGAAGTAAGCATGCGTCTTACTCACAAAAAGTCTGGTGATGTTGTGTGGTTTGCAAAATCTTCAATAGACAGTGCAAGTTTTCACCGCGAACCATTAATTTATAGCTTTAGTGAAGAGCAAAAAGTGACAAACGAATTAGAAGTTGCTTCTTTTGTTCACCAACAAAATACAGAACAAGCTCGCTTAGCTAGATTAGGCAAAGAAGTTCAAATTCCTGAGTATAAAGTACTTTCAAAGCTATCAAGCCTTACTAAGCTTAGTGGTCCGTGTAATCGTACAGAAGTAAGTGCATTAACACCTATGATGCAATTTTACCTAAGTAGTATATTAATCGATAAAATTAAAGTGCAGTAAGCCTTGCGTTTACTACACTTTTTTACAGATAAAAAAAACGGTTTAACAATATACTACGCTTTATAACAAATAATAATTAGGCACTTTAGGGATGAAACACTCTTTACTTATCCATACTTTATTTAGCACAAGCTTGTTTTTTGCAAGTATTTTTAGCACTTCAAGTATGGCTAGTAATCGCTATTACGCCGATAACACATTAGAGCCTACCCAAGGCTTTGCATGGGATTGGAGCGCAGGTGCCAGCTATTTTATTGAAGACTCTTATTTAGTTGGTATTGACTCTTACGACGATGGTTTAGAACTTGATTTAAGTGTTGCTGTTTCTTATGAGAATTTTTATCTCGACTTTGATCATAACCAACTAAGTGGTGGTCTTGTTGTAGGCTACAGCTTAATTGATAAATTTGATTGGGGTTTAGATGTATTAGGCACTAACACCCAAGCAGGCTTTGATGAGAAGGGTCTTGGCTTTTATAATAATGGCGTAATAGATGAATTACGCGGTATTAAGTCTCGCAATTATGATTTTGATGTAGGTCTTAGGCTAACTCGTCGATTTGAAAACTCACAAGTCTCATTTGAATACCTCCATGACGTTTCTGGCACACACAATGGCTGGGTTGTTAATAGCTTTTTTAGCCATATTTTACCATGGCGAAACTGGGAGTTTAGATCTGGTGTTGGCGTAAGCGCCTATTCTGCTGACTTTACAAATTATTACTTTGGTATAGAGCAAAGTGAAGCAACCCCAATACGCCCTGTTTATCAAACCAATTCTAGTACTAGCGTTATTTTTGAATTTCATGCTGAATACCCTATAAGCCAAGATTGGGTATTTTTAGCCGGCTTACTTTCTACCTGGTTTTCAAAAGAAATTGACGATAGTCCTATTATTTCACAAGGGTACCAACATAAAGCCAAGGTAGGCCTACGTTATGTATTTTAAGTGGATATGTTTGCTATTATTTTTCCCTACTGCGCTATACGCAGAGACTGATGATGAGCTAGATACTTTAGTTGCAGTTCCCGATACCTGTGTAGCGCTTCGCGAAGGTCGAGATTGCTATGCTGATGTGGTACTCACTTGGAGCCAGCCAATCATTGGCAATTATTGTCTGCGCGATGCTACATCAAAATACATTATGCAATGTTGGCTTAAGCAGCAAAAAGGAACTTTTAATTATGCTTTTGACTCACAGCAAAGCATCTCGTTTGAACTCTTTGATAGCAATACATCTAAAATAATTAGTACTGCAGAAGTAAAGCTTCAATGGGTATATCAAAACAGACAAAAAAAACGTCGCTGGCGATTATTTTAACCAACGCATTAAGGATAATTTATGGATAACTACGGCACTATTTTACTTGTAGAAGATGATGTATCACTTGCTCAATGGGTTGCAGAGTATTTAACAGAGCAAGGTTACACTACTCATGTTTGCCACAGAGGCGACGAAGTTGTGAGCCAAGTAAAAACTCTTAATCCAAACATTGTACTGCTTGATATTATGCTTCCTGGACAAGACGGTATTAGCGTATGTAGAGAGCTTCGCAGTTTTTATAATTCACCTATTATAATGCTTACAGCACGCGACGAAGAAATGGATGAAGTAATAGGTTTAGAAGTTGGCGCAAGCGACTACATAATGAAACCTGTTCGTCCGCGCGCACTTTTAGCCCGAATTAAAGCTGCACTGCGTCAAAATAACGAACCAAATAAATCTCTTGCAAACGAAAGTGTCATAAATGTAGGTGCGTTAAGTATTAACACTGAATCTAGAAATGTAAAACTCAACGAGCAAGACGTAAATATTTCTAGCGCTGAGTACTTACTACTTCACTATTTAGCAAGCAACGCTGGGCAAGTTGTTTCTCGTGACGCTGTATTTAAAGCAACTAAAGGCAGAGAATACGACGGTCTTGATAGAAGTGTTGATGTACTTATTTCGGCTTTGCGTAAAAAATTCAATGATGATCCACAAAACCCAGAAAAAATAAAAACTATATGGGGCCGTGGCTATTTATTAGTGTCTACTGCTTGGTAACTAGGTGGTATTTATTTAAATGAAAAAGTTTTATATATCGCTCTTAGGCAGCGCGCTTTTATCTATTGTGGTACTTGGTTGGCTTATTGACGCATTTAGCCAACAAGCACACACCCCACAAGATGAGTTTAGCGTGCAAAGTAAGATGATCACGGGCTTTAGCAAACAGTTAGCTAATATCCCAACTTCTGAGCGCAGTGCTTATGTAAAACAACTCGCTAATGAATTTGATTTACTAATTGATTATAAGCTTAATGAATCACTCGCCCTTCCCCCTTCTTTACTATTACAAATGCATGCACTTGGCGGATTGATTTTAGAAGATCAACAAGGTTTTTATATGCTATATAGCAATCAAACGTTAAATCCTTTTCATATTTCAATGCGACTCGATAAACGCACAGACACAGAGCAGCGCAATGATATATTTTTAACTCTGCTATTTTATGCAGGTTTGTGTGTATTTATGGGCTTTATTATTGCGCCTTTAGCTAAGCGTTTAACAGTGCTAAACGAAGCCGCAAAAAAGTTTGCATCGGGCAATGTACAAGCTCGTATTAAAGTGTCGCATTTTACTTATATTAAAGACGTAGAGCTCACATTTAATAGAATGGCAAGCCAAATAGAAAAACTAGTCGCCGAAAACAAGCTAATGGCTTCGAGCTTATCTCACGATATCCGAACACCTATAGCTTGTCTCCGCTTTGGATTAGATGCCGCAATTGACAGCCACGATGAGCAAAAAATAAAGCAATATTTAGCCCGTATGGAAAACGATTTAGACCATATGGAATCAATGCTAAAAAGTTATTTAGCTTTTGCAACACTTGAACAAAACGCAAATAAACTGACTTACTCTTCAACTAATATAAAGCACTATCTTGACGATATTTTAGTACAGCTTGCTCCTAAACTTGAATCACAAATGCTCAACGTACAACTCAATAGCTCAAGTGATCTTATTAATGCAGACCTTCACTGGCTTGCTCGTGCAATTACTAATTTATTAACCAATGCATGTGATTTTGCTGATCAACACATTTACTTAAGCGCTAAAGTTTACGAACAGCAACTTATTATAACTGTTGAAGATGATGGACCAGGTATCGCTAAAGAAAACTTTAATAATGTATTTAGTCCATTTTTTAGAGAAGAAAACCATCGTAACCGTGCAGATAAAAGCTACGGGCTTGGTCTAGCAATTGTCGAAAAAGTTGCCGACTGGCATCATGGCAGCGTAAAAGTAAGTAAAAGTAACCAATTAGGCGGGGCTTGTTTTACCCTTACAATTGATCAACATCACAAAGCGTAAAGCATTAGTTACACACTGTAATTAACATTTTAAAAACAAAAACAACCTGTTAACTTTAACTATACGATAACATTTACTAAAAACAGCGCCCATACCACACTACTGCCGTATTAAATTGTGTTAGATCAGCAAATAAGCACTTTTTATTTTTTTACATTTCCAGTAGATTGTCAGCGCCGTCAAAAAAATAGAGAAGTACAATAATATGAGCGCAGTTAGAGGCGAGTTTAGTTCTCGTTTTGGTTTTATTATGGCCGCCGCGGGTTCTGCCGTTGGTTTGGGCAATATTTGGGGATTCCCAACACAAACAGCGAGTAATGGTGGTGCTGCGTTTTTAGTTGCCTATTTAGTGTTAGCCTTCTTTTTAGCTTACCCTGCTTTAATGGCTGAACTTATGATTGGTCGTCATGGTCAAGCAAATGCAGTTTCTTCGCTTCAAAAAATATCTAACAAACCTTGGCAAAAGCACTTTGCGTTTATTGTGGGTTTTGGTGGTATTTTATGTGCTGGCTTTATATTAAGTTTTTATGCCATTGTTGCCGGTTGGATGCTTAGCGCGACTGTTGAACCAGTCACAACACTAGTGGGTGCAGAGTCAGCATCAACTTGGCTAAGTGAGCAGTCACTCTCGCGAAATATTATATTCACCATTATCTTTATTGTATTAACGGTAGCCATTATTAGTCGTGGTGTAGAAAACGGCATAGAAAAATGGTCAAAGCGATTAATGCCTGCATTACTCGGTATTTTATTCTTATTAATTGCCTACGTAATGACACAAGATGGAGCAATGGAAGGTTTAAAAGCTTATCTCGTTCCTGATTTTTCATCTATTTTTGATGCTGAATTATTAGTAAGTGCATTGGGGCAAGCTTTTTTCTCGCTATCACTTGGTACTAGCGTAATGATCATATACGGCTCATATATTAGCAAAAAAGAAAATCTTGTTTCGTTAGGTGCTTATGTCACACTTATTGACGTGTTTATTGCCTTTGTAGCGGGTTTACTTATTATCCCTGCTATGTATGTGGCCCAAGCACAAGGCGTAGAAATATTCTCACCAACAACAGGTAAGCTTCTCTCTGAAGACACATTGGTATTTCAAGTATTACCGGCGCTATTTGATGGCATGGGTAGTGTGGGAGTATTTGTAGGTTTTGCCTTTTTTGCGCTCATGAGTATTGCTGCATTAACTTCGTCTATTTCAATGCTTGAAGCCCCTGTATCTTACACAGTAGAGCGCTTTGCAATGAAACGCGTACAAGCCACTTGGTTAATTGGTGCCTTAATAGCTGTCGTTAGCGTAATAATAGTATGTAACTTAGGTGCATTATTTGGTCTGGTTATCACGCTTACAACTAAAGTAGCTCAGCCATTGCTTGGCTTAATGTGTTGTATATTCGTTGGTTGGATCTGGTATAGAGGCTCATTACTTAAAGCGATTCAACAAGGTAATCCTGAAGTACATAACACCTTATTTTGGAAAGTATGGCCTTGGTACACTAAGTTTATTTGCCCACTGGCAATTGGCATGGTGTTTTTACATTCGCTATTAAGCTAAACATTATAAAAACAAAACAAGCCCACATTTGTGGGCTTGTTTAATAGGCACTTAAATTAAATCCACTTAATTTAATCTCTGGTTACTTCACCACTTTCAAAATCATATCTTGATGAGGAATACCATCCTCAAGATACTCTTTTCCTACACTTTCAAAACCAAATGAACGGTAAAAATCAAGCAAATAAATTTGTGCACCAATATAAATATCACACTCAGACCACTGTGCTTTACAACAGCTTATAGCAGCCGTAACAAGCTTAGTTGCATAACCTTTACCTCTAACTTTTTCGCCTACTAACACTCGCCCTATCGCACTAAACTGCGCGTTTTTTTTATAGCAACGTGCATAGCTTAGCAATTGGTTATCATCAATTGCATATATATGTTGAGTAGCTGGCGCAATATCATGATCATCAAGTTCAGGATACGGACACGCCTGCTCTACAACAAACACATCAACACGACCACGCATAATAGTAAAAAGAGTATACGCATCGAGATCGTCAAATTTCTCACATTTAAACTGCATATTAAATTCCATAGATAAAAAACCCAGCCTAAGCTGGGTTGTTTTAATAACTAACTAATAGATAGAGTTAAGTAAATAAACGCTCTAATTGGTCACACAACTGTGAAAGATTCACATGATCATGCTCTATTGTTAAATCAATATAACCATCGCCTTTAAATGCACGGTCTAGTTCAATTAAAACATGGGTTTTGTGTGCTTCAGGTACAAACGACAACTCAATTTCTTGAATACCAAATAAGCTTCTGCTGTTAGGTTTATATTCAAGCTCTTGATAACACCCAGAGACAGATTGGAACGTAGATGCGCGTAAATGACCTTCCTCAACATCTGCTTTAGTTAAACTAAAACCCAATTTTTCCATTGCTTGCATACAAGTTTTAACGGCTTCATTAGGATAAATATGTAAATGATCTTTATCGGTAGGATCCAGCGCTAAATCAATATCAAGACCTGTTTCTAACCAGACATAAGATTGATTATATCCAGCGTTAATTTCTGTTATTGGTGTTTCAGAGTGAAGTCGAGCTTCAAAAGGAATGCTTTTAACATCACCAGGTTCAATAGTACCAATATCAGTAATGCGCCACTGATCAATCACATGATTAGTAAAGTAATCGCCATCATCACCAGCTACTTTTACGCGGGTCATTAATAGCAAATCTAAACCCGCTATTTCTTGGCTAACATCACCTGCGGTAATAACTATTTGTGCATTGAAAAGCTGGCCAGGTTGTAAGTGCTCAGTTTCTAAAATAGTATCTACTTTAGCGGCACCAATACCAACCGATGCTAAAATCTTTTTAAACATATATTTCTCCTTAAGCAGAGCGGCTCTATCATGTGCTCTTACTTAAACTTCTTCGTTATAGCATCTTAACCATATTTAAAAGCGGTTGTCAGTGAAAAAATGTTATTTACATGTTATTTACGATTAAATACCTGTTAAATGTTTATTTTTCATACGTAACAAAGCAACTAATTGATTAAATAGGCTCACTAATACGTTTATATTTATTTTCATTGATATCAATTTTTCGCTACACTGCAGCACCAAATGAAGTGATATTAAGAATTATGGAACTAATCTATTTTGCTACCGCGTTTGTTTGTGGTTTTGGCGTTTATCAATTAAAACTACCTCCTCTTATTGGCTTTTTGCTAGCAGGATTCGCACTTAACTTAGCAGGCTATAAAAGCACAGAGTTACTCAATACAATAGCGGCCCTAGGCGTCACTCTTTTATTATTTAGTATTGGTTTAAAACTCAAAGTAAACAGCTTGATAAAACCGCAAGTTTGGGCTCCAGCCACGCTTCATATTATTTTGAGTAGTGCTTTATTTAGCGGCTTTATGCTACTTCTTGGTGTATTTGCCCTACCACTTTTTGTTGATTTAAGCTGGCAAAGTTCGCTGCTTATTGGTTTTGCGCTTAGCTTTTCGAGCACCGTATTTGCTGTAAAAGTACTTGAAGAACGCGGCGAAATGGCAAGCCTTCATGGTAAAATCGCTATTGGTATTTTGGTAATGCAAGATATTTTTGCTGTTATGTTTTTAGCAATTAGCACCGGTAAGGTTCCAAATATTTGGGCTTTGGGTCTTGTTATTGGGCTTATTTTACTGCGCCCTCTTATGTATTGGGTATTAAACCGCTCAAAACATGGTGAACTACTGCCGTTATTTGGTTTTTTCTTTGCCCTTGTTTTAGGCTACAACGCCTTTGAATTTGCAGGTCTAAAAGGCGACTTGGGTGCGCTTATTATTGGGATGATGTTTGCACCTCACAAAAAAGCAGGCGAGCTTTCTAAGTCATTACTTAACCTAAAAGATATATTACTGGTCGGATTTTTCTTAAGTATTGGTTTAAATGCAGAGCTAACCGCTAATTCACTATTTATAGCTTTACTACTCGTTTTATTAATGCCGATTAAAACATTACTTTACTATGTATTTACGAATCTATTTAAGTTACGAGCTCGTACATCACTCCTTACCGCGTTTAGCCTAGCTAACTATAGTGAATTTGGTTTAATTGTTTGTGCCGTTGCTGCAAGCACAGACATGATCACCTCAGAATGGCTTGCAGTTATGGCTATAGCTGTTTCAATCACCTTTGTTATTGCTTCACCGTTGAATAAACGTTCTAACGAGTTGTATGTAAAGGTAGAGCGCTGGTTACTTAAGTTTGAGAGTAAAACTCGCTTAGCCGAAGAGTTACCAGTGAATCTAAATGATACAAAAATAGTTATTTTTGGAATGGGACGAATCGGTACAGGTGCTTACGAAACAATTAATACCACCCACCCTAACTTGGTCGCGGGTATCGATATAGAACCAGAAGTTGTCGATAAGCACATAAGCAGAGGTAGAAAAGTATTAATTGCAGATGCCACCGATCCTGACTTTTGGCAACGTGTAAACCACTCTCACGTAGAAATGGTTATGCTTGCAATGCCAAAGCATATGCAAAATATATTTGCCTTAGAGCAACTACAAGCCTCTGGTTATAGCGGACAGGTTACCGCTATTGCAAACTACCCAGATCAACAAAAAGAACTAGAAGAGATGGGTGTGCATTCTACCTATAACTTTTACCTAGAAGCAGGTAGCGGCTTTGCAGAGCACGTAAAACAAAAGCTTTTTCCATAATATGATTTTAAAGCCTTAGCAAAAAGCTAAGGCTTTTTTATTATAAAAACAAAAAAAACCAATTATATTTACATTTCTTCACAAAGCTAATTAACCCTAGCTAAAAAAACAGGTAGACTACCTTCGTTGGTTAAATAAGAACCCATATGCTAAAAATAACTTAATTAGACTCCAGCTAATTAATGTTCAGCTAAGTTTATATTTATCAACATAAATTCATGAATAAGAGGGCCTACTCCCTCACACAATAGGCTGTTTCTTGCCCGTCACAGCCTATTTTATCCCTCCAAAATACCTTACACTTACCTATTAAAAGCAGACTTACATAAGCCAATGGATCCAAAACAACTTAAAATAGCTATAAATACAAAAATGCCTTTTGGTAAATATGCCGGACGCCCTCTATTAATGTTGCCAGAGCCTTATTTAGTCTGGTTTAAACAACAAGGCTTTCCTGATACAAAACTCGGTAGTCAATTAGCAATGATGTATGAGGTAAAACTCAATGGGCTTGAACAAATGCTAATGCCATTATTAGAAAGAAAATAAAAAGAGTGGAAACTTTTTTGAAGGTGCACGGTCTATTACTTTGCTACTTGTTGATTTTGGTTTAACCGTAAAAGCGCCTTACAGCGCTTTTTTTATGTCTATATATTTAGGGTTATTTTTTTATAGGTAAACTGATAATAAATTTAGCACCACCAAGCTCAGAATCTTCAACTTTGCACTCGCCTTGATGCCACGATACGATTTTACACACGATGGCAAGACCTAGTCCAAATCCACCTGTTTTTTTATCTCTGCTCTTATCAAGCCTTGTGAAAGGCTTAAATATACTTTCTCTATCTATTTGAGCGATACCCGCACCATCGTCTTCAACAATAAATAAAATCCATTGTTTCTCAGCGAGTAATGTTACTTTTACTTGAGTCGTTGCATATTTGAGAGCATTACCAATTAAGTTTTGAAATACACGCGCCATAAAGTGGCTATCGCATTTATGAGTAAGCTTATCTGGTAAGTTATTACCAAGATTTATTCGTGTATCAAAAGTTAACTTTTCAATACTCGTTCTTACTAACCCCACCAAGTCACAACTAGTAGATTGTAAACTTGGTTGTTGAGAATCTAATCTTGCGTACTCAAGCATTTCTGAAACTAACGATTCCAGTTCACTAATATCGGTTTGCATATTAGCCAAATACTTCTCGCTTTTGTCATCTAAAAGCTGATCTTGTAGCATAACAATTGCAAATTTTAATCGCGCCAGTGGCGTTCTAAACTCATGAGAAACTGAAGATGTGAGTTCTTGCTGTGCCGTTAGCAAAAAAGTAATGCGTTGCTGCATTACCTTTAATGTATCTGTAACAGGCAAAAAGAAAGATTTAGAAGTATCGTTTAATTGAAAATCTTGCAGACCCTCAACGGCTTCACATGCTTTGCGTAACTTAGCAAAATCACGCCAAAGTAAAAAACTCCAAAGCCCAACCGGTATACCAACAATAATGAGTAATAATAAATAGGGCCAAACAGAAGACGATACAGGAGCAGGCACACCAAAAGGACCTACTTGTAATAAGTCCTTCTGGTTCAGCTCTACATACCAAACAATACGTTGTTGTTTATCGTATAAATAAAGGTAGTGATTATCGATTAGTTGCGCTTGCTGCTGTGGTGGCAACATCAAGTCATGTCGCTCGATGATGTGACTTTCAAAATTACTTTTTAGCTTTTGTAATCCAGAGGAAGTTTGAGAGAGCAACCAGAGCGACTGCCCAAATTCGTCATCTAATAGTACCTGTTGCTGTGACTCTTCATATGGCCACAACTGTTCAATTACACCACTTACTACAAATAAAGAAACAATGAAGTAAACATACAAACTTGCAAACAGTTTTCCCATTAAAGCCGACTAATCCAAAACACTAACTATAAATCCCACGCATCAGAAACAAATAAATAACCTTGTCCCCACACAGTTTTAATACGATATGGTTTATCGCTGTTATCACCTAACTTCTTACGAATTCGAGACACTCGCACATCAACTGTACGGTCAAGACCGTCATACTGACGCCCTATCATGTGTTGGTGTACATGTTCTCTGCTCAGCACTTCACCCGCGTTTGAAGCCAATAACCAAAGTAACTCAAACTCATGAGATGTCAGTACTATTTCAGTCTCATTTAATTTTACTATACGACTTGTTTTATCAATCATTAAGTCGCCAAATTGTAACTCTTCACTCGTTTTAGTAATTGCTTGACCGCGACGCAGTAAAGCATTAATTCTGGCTAGTAATACACGAGGTTCTGCTGGCTTTATAACATAGTCATCAGCGCCTAACTCTAAACCAAGTACTTGGTCAAAGTCTTCCCCTTTCGCTGTTAACATTAAAATTGGCAAAGTATATTTATCACGAACCTGACGACATACGCTAAACCCATCTTTACCTGGTAGCATTACGTCTAAAATAATTAAATCGGCTGCATTATTTTCAAGGTAATTAAACACTTCGTCACCGCGGTCTAACACAGCGACTTCTAAGCCATTCTGTTCAAGATAATCTTTTGTTAGTTGTTGTAAACCGAGATCATCTTCAACAAGTAAAATTTTTGGCATTGGTTGCTCCTAATTTAAAAAAAGCTCCACGGAGAGCGAAGCCTACGCCTATTTTTTTTAGCATGGGCGCTTTGTACTTCAACCTGTGTTTTTGATAATGAAACACCCGTATGAGGATTGATTAAGGAGTATATGGTCTCTACCTGAACACGCGCTTTATAATTAAATTGCCCTGAATGTTGCTGTTGCCAACAATGTATCTTCTCATCTTGTTGATATAAGCATACGTCTATAGCCTTATCTAGCTGCCAATTAAATTGCAAATCAAGCTCGCAAAAATCGCGTTCTTCAGAAACCACACATACTTTAGGAGAGACGTTAAAAGCTGTGGTTTTTGCCATACTAGAGCCACTAAATAGCAACCCAGTAAGCACAATAAACATTAAATACTTCATATTAAAAAGTATGATCTAATCCTATAAAGGCAGTCATTGAATAAGTACGTTCAAAGAGCGGACTGCCATCCATAGCTGAATAGTCGTAATATGCTACATGAAAACGAAGAGAGTTGACCTTACTCAGTGGCCAACGGGCGTCGATTTTAGCATAAGGCTGCCAGCTACTACCAACGTCTATTTTACCAAACTGAGTTTCATCGGCATTTAGTCCATAATAATAGTTATTTAGTTCCGCCGATTTATAATTAATACCCATGGTAGATTTTAATTTAAGCTTATCTATTTGAGCATGATACTGCCACTGTAATCCGGCACGTAATCCATTATAAACATTAGTAACATCGTGTAATGCTTGAATAGAAAATACATTAGGTCCACTCACATAGTGATAAGCAATACCGGTATCGAGTGCCGTATGGCGTTTTTTAATGTCATTTATATTGAGGATTTTAGCGGGAGAAGAGTCACCGTCTTGAACAAGTTGGCTGCTAAGTGCATTTCCCTGTAGAGCAAAAATATTTTTAGGATGCCAATCTATAAAAAAACGAGATTCTGTATTTAGCTCACTAACAAGATTAAGTTGGTGCTTGGGGGTTTGTATAAATGAATAACCAACTCGACCATTATCAAAAAACCATTGTTGTGCGTAAAAAGCAACTTGCGGAATTAACACCAAAGGGATGTTATCACCACCGTGCAACGGATTCGTAATAACGCCAACTCCAGCACTCAAACTTAAATACCATTGTTCTGTAGCTATTTGCTGCTCTTCAAACTCATCTGTTACATTGTCGTTTTGCTGCCCATTAGCAGTAAAGCAAGCGACTAAAGCGAGATAGAGTAAAGTTGTTATTATTAAAAAATTAAACCGCATCAGTGTCAGTCAAGGTGTCAAATATTCAGTCATTTATAGTAGCAAAGTCATTTTAAACTAGCTCTACCTAGTTACAATCATTCACAATTTATATACATAATTATTAACTTTATTATTTTATCTAATCATCATTAAATATCAGGTGCTATTTCTATACGATTTCGACCATGTGTTTTTGCAATATAAAGTGCTCTATCTGCTCGTTCAATTAACACCGCACTGTTAGTAAATGGACGTAAAATAGATAACCCAAAACTAGCAGAAATAGCCCGCTTAGCATTTGTATCATGTTTTTTACGCACCGCCAGTTTGGCTATATCTAAACGAATACGATTGGCAAACGCCATAATATCGTTAATAGTGTCAAAGTAAGCCGTTATACAAAACTCTTCCCCACCATAACGATAAGCCTTCGCCATATTTATGGTGTTTTTAGTATGCTGTATAACTTTTTCTGCTACTAACTTTAATACTTCATCTCCTTTTTGATGACCAAAGTCATCGTTAAAGCGCTTAAAATGATCAATATCAAACATAATTAACACAGCAAGCGAAGTTTCTTGAGTACGCAGGGAATATTCGTTACAAAAATTGGCTACGTCGGCGTCAAACTTACCTCTATTATAAAACCCTGTTAGCGGGTCTGTTTCAGCGGCTTCTTTGGATAGGTTAAGCGCCTCTTTAAGATCTTTAATTTCGTTATAAGCTAATGCAAGCTTAGTTTGAAATTCACGCACATAATCTTGCATCGCAATAGATTCATCAGTTAAACGCTCAACACACCCAAGCACTTCATTGAATGAATTAACTTCAGTAAGCGTATTTAACTCATTTTGCGAGTCAATTAATGTAGTAGTAAAGCTTTTAGAGTGATTGAGTGTGATGCTTATGTCTTTTTGTACTTCCTCAATCGTCGCGTGGAATTTTTTAGATGCTTCTTGAAAAAGGGTCAAATCTTCTTTGTTTAAATGCTTATCAAATATTTCTTGTGCTTTATTTTGAGTGCACGTTTGCTGCTGAGAAATTATTTGATCTAGTTCGGCATTTAAAGACGGCTTATTACCTTGAATATAACAATACCAAATAGCGTAGTTGATAGGAGTAACCGGCATTCGGTATTTTACCATCATAGGAACTGCTTTTTTTAAACACTGAGCAGAGTGTGCTAGTGATACAACATGATTCATAATTAAATCTTAAACATTATTATTTTTATTATTTGACTCCCGATGTTAAGTAATCGTAAAAATATACGCAACAACTATTCATACTATTTTTCGAATTAGTTTAATTTATAAAACTTTAAATTGCCTTGGCATCTAAAGTTTGCGCAATATTCCACAAGGCACTGATTGCAGGGTCATTTAATTCTTTCCTCAATACTGCCAAACCAATATCAAACCCATCAGGCGCTTGCATTTTTGGTGTTAGTATTTGTACTTTATCTTGCAGTGGGCTGTTATCTAGCACTATTTTAGGGACCATTGCGACACCTAATCCTAAGCTCACCATAGATACCATTGCTTCGTGCCCAGCAACTTGTGCATAGATTTTTCCGTGAATATTATTTTTGCGCCACCAATGCTCTAACCTTTGGCGAGAAAAACCTTGTTCTGGCACTATAAATTCTAAATCAGACCAATTAATGCCATCACTATTGTGTGTTAATTTTTCTGTGATCGGACATTGAATTTTTGGTCCAATTAATAAAAGCGGAGAGTGCCCTATATCTACAAAGGCAATTTGTGAAGGTAATTTACTTGGCTTAGCAGCAATAGCCATTAGCTCGTGCCCATCTAATACACGATTTATAGCAAGTGCAGGGTCGCCTGTATTTAATGTTATTTCTATGTACTGATGCTGTGCGCGAAGTTGCTCTAATATTTGATGTAAAAAACTATAAGACGCAGTAACCGAGCAATAAATACTTACTTTGCCGTAAATATGTTGCTGTGGATCTTTTACATTCGCTTTAAAGCGCTGCCAATTAGCGAGCGTTGCTGTGGCGTAATCAATAAACGACTCACCCTCACGCGTTAATTTAACACTGCGGTTATCGCGGATAAACAACGCAACACCTACCTCCACCTCTAAGTACTTTATATTACGGCTCAAAGTAGGCGCGCTTATATGACAAAGCTCGCTTGCACGCCCAAAGTGAAGTGTTTTAGCCAGTGCTAAAAAGTAGTTTAAATGTTTATGATCCATGCCAAACCCAGTATTTCATATTATGAAACACTTTAATTCAAATATATCATTTTACGCAAGCAACGATTTTACATATGGTGTTTGTAAGCGCAATAAACATTGCGCATCTAACAAACATGACTTTATAGGACACTAACAATGGCGAATTATTTCAATACCTTACCTTTACGCGAGCAATTAGCGCAATTAGCGCAATGTGAATTTATGGACGCAGGCGAATTTGCTGATGGCGTTGACGCACTTAAAGGTAAAAAACTAGTTATTGTAGGCTGTGGCGCACAAGGTTTAAACCAAGGCTTAAACTTACGTGACTCTGGCTTAGATGTTTCTTACACATTACGCGCATCAGCTATTTCTGAGCGTCGCCAATCATTTTTAAATGCGTCTGAAAACGGCTTTACTGTTGGTACTTATGAAGAATTAATTCCTACCGCTGACGTAGTACTTAATTTAACGCCAGATAAACAACATACCGCTGTAGTAAGTGCGATTATGCCGCTTATGAAAAAAGACTCTACCCTTGCCTACTCTCATGGTTTTAATATCGTTGAAGAAGGCATGCAAGTACGTGAAGACATTACTGTCATCATGGTTGCACCTAAGTGTCCTGGTTCTGAAGTACGTGAAGAATACAAACGCGGTTTTGGTGTGCCAACTCTGATCGCGGTTCACCCAGAAAATGACCCTCAAGGTCTTGGTTTAGCACAAGCTAAAGCGTATGCAGCGGGTACGGGCGGACATCGCGCAGGTGTACTTAAATCATCATTTATTGCTGAGGTTAAGTCTGACCTGATGGGCGAACAAACCATTTTATGTGGCATGTTACAAACTGGCTCTATTTTATGTTTTGATAAAATGATAGAAAAAGGCATTGATGCTGGTTACGCATCAAAACTAATTCAATACGGTTGGGAAGTAATTACCGAAGCACTTAAGTACGGCGGCGTTACTAACATGCTTGACCGCCTTTCAAACCCTGCAAAAGTAAAAGCGTTTGAACTAAGTGAAGAGCTAAAACTAATTATGCGTCCGCTTTATAATAAGCATCAAGATGACATCATCGACGGCACTTTCTCACGCACTATGATGGAAGACTGGAATAACGATGACGTAAACTTACTTAAATGGCGCGCAGAAACAGCAGAAACTAACTTTGAAAAGACCCCTGCTGGCGATGTAGAAATCTCAGAACAAGAATTTTTTGATAACGGTATTTTAATGGTAGCAATGGTTAAAGCAGGTGTTGAACTTGCATTTGAAACCATGACAGCAGCAGGCATTATCGAAGAGTCAGCTTACTACGAGTCATTACACGAAACGCCATTAATCGCCAATACTATTGCGCGTAAAAAGCTTTTTGAAATGAACCGTACTATTTCTGATACTGCTGAATACGGCTGTTATTTATATAACCATGCATGTTTACCATTACTTGCTGACTTTATGAAAAACGTTGATACAGACATTATTGGTAAAGGTCTTGGCGAGCACAGCAACCAAGTTGATAACCAAACATTAATTCAAATCAATGCTGCTCTGCGTGAACACCCTGTTGAAAAAGTAGGTGCTAAGTTACGTGGTTACATGTCAGCAATGAAAAAAATTGTTTAACCCTAAACAATAAAAGTTTCGCTTGTTAGAAACCAAGCTCATATGCTTTTTGCATGTGAGCTTTTTTATGTCTGTTAATAAAACTTTAACCAATCAAGGTATATCTTTACCTATTCTGCTCGACCAATATTTAGTTCCCAAATAAATAATGTGCTAATATGTTTCTCTACTTAGTTGTAAAATAAATTATTATCATGACGTTACAAAAGCTTTCTATTACTCAAAAAATCACGGCTTTAGGCAGTGGCATCGCTATTTGTGTTGCTGCACTTATTGGCTTGACCTCTTTATACAGTTCAGAAGATATTATTGAACAACGTATGATTGAATCTGAGCTACCCAGTAAGTTGCAAACAATAAGTAATCATATTGGTGGCGATATAAATGTACTCATTGGAGCTGCAGAGCAACTATCATCAAACGAGTTTATTTTACAGTGGGCACAGTCTGATAATAAAAACGATACTTTGTTACTCAAAGAATTAAATAATCTGGTTGATCAATACGATTTAGCGACAGCATCTTGGGCAAACAGAAATACAGCTCAATATTGGAATCAAGATGGCTTTTTACGCGTATTAAAAAACGATGCAGCGGATGGTTGGTTTTTTGCTTTTAAACAATCAAAACAACCTTACTCTATTAGTATTTACCAAGAGTCGGCTAACGATGTAAAAATGTTTATTAATCACCAGCAACCTAACGGCACTGGATTAGCGGGTCTTGCTAAAAGCATTACTGATATGCAAAGTTTATTACAACAATTTAAAATTGAGCAAACAGGCTTTGTATTTATCGCAGATAAGAGTGGGTTAATTCAACTCCATAAAGACGCAAGCAAAGTAGCTAAAACAAATATTGATGATTTATATGCTCATAATATCCACAGTAAGCTATTAAACAGTAATGGTTTTGCGCTAGAAGAAATAAATTTTAATGGTCAGCCTACGCTTGTTGCTGCAACACCTATTAAAAATACCGACTTGTACGTTGTTGCTCAGGTGCCAAAAAACGAGGTATTTGCGAGCGTAAACACCCTACAATGGCAGATACTAACCTTTACGTTAATTATTGCTTTAGTTGCCAGTTTAATTAGTTACTTACTAGCACGCTCTCTTTCTTCTCCATTAACTAAAATGGCAGAACTGTTTTCACGCTTGGGCTCTGGTGACGCTAATTTAGCGTACCGCCTACCAGAATCAAGCCAACCAGAGCTTAATAACCTAAGTAATGGTTTTAACCAGTTTATTAATAAAATAGAAACCGCAATTACTCAAGTTGCCAGCGAAAGCCACGATATTAGAAAAAGTTCTGATCATGTATTTGAGCAATCTAAACGAAACTCACAAGCAATTGACAGTCAAAAAGAGCAAACTATTTCGGTTGCTGCTGCTATAAATGAAATGGGTGCAACTGTTCAAGAAATTGCACAAAGCGCCGCAAACACAGCAAAATTAACAGATAGTAGCCGTGAAAACACGATTCAGAGCCACAAACAAGTTCTGCAAAGTCAGGCTACTATTTCGGCTCTTGCCAGTGATATAGATGGCATAACAGAGCAAGTAACTCTCCTATCTAAAAAGACTGTGGATATAGCAAGTATTGTAGATTCCATAAGAGGTATTTCGGAGCAGACCAATTTACTCGCTTTAAATGCGGCAATTGAATCTGCTCGCGCAGGCGAGCATGGTCGTGGCTTTGCTGTTGTAGCTGATGAAGTACGTGCATTGGCAAATCGCACTTCACAATCAACAACCGAAATTCAATCGATGATTGAAGAACTCACAAAAATTTCTGACGATGTAGTTAATGATATTAGCCAATCTAAAAATAAAGCACAGGAAAGTGTAGGTGCAATGCAAAGCTCTGTTGAATTACTTGATGCAATTACAGAGACCGCAAATCAAATAAATGATATGGCAACCCTAATTGCAACAGCAACAGAGCAACAAAGTAATGTAGTTGCTGATGTAGGGCGTAGCATTGAGCAAATAAGTGAAATTAGTGATAAAGCAATGAGTGAGCAAATAAATACTGAACAAGCCATCAGTGATTTAGCTAACAGCGCTCAAACTCTTGACACTTTGGTTGCAACTTTTGAAAAAGGTCGTTAAACCGCTATAAAACCGCATACTTCTCTGGGCAAAATTACATAATATTTAAAAGTAACTTTGCTCAGAGGTTTAACTGGTTATTGATTTATAATTTAACAAATCAGTTAGCTAATCCATTAAATTTAAATATTTTTAAATGAAGCAACGTACGCTTCTTTTTTCGCTTTTGATAATTTTTTTAATCGGTACTCTAGCTTACTCGCTTCACTTTTATTCCCCACCTCTTGCTGGTGAATAAGTAATAATGGCCCTTTTCCTTTAAGGTTTTTAGCGCCTTTACCTGCTTGATGTGTGGAAAATCGCTTTTCTACGTTTGTTGTAATACCTGTATACCAATGGCCAAATCGTGTTTGTACAATATATAAGTACCAAGTAGACGTACTTTTTAAGTTATTCTCTTCAATGTGATGTAAACTTTTTTCATTATTAATGGTCAAAACATTACCTTAACGCCCTTAACAAAAAACAATTGCTAAAAGGGTTTTACCTTCAGTGACTAATCGGTATCATGCAGATTATAAAAAATAAGGATCACAACTAACAATGCAGTCGTTAAAAACTTTTTCTCTTTGGCTTATCGTTGCGCTAACATTAAGCACCGCAGCAGGTTGTTCTAGCTGGGTATACAGAATCAACATTCCTCAAGGTAACTTTTTAGAGCAATCAGATGTTGAAAAACTTCGCGTTAGTATGACTCGAGAGCAAGTTATTTATGTATTAGGTAGACCTGTTGCCGAAGATGCCTTTGATAACAACACATGGCGTTATGTTTACAGCTTTAATAAAGGTCGTAGCAACGAGCAGCATAAATCATTAGTTATTAAATTCGAAAACGAAAAATTAGTATCGATTTCAGGTGACTACGATCAACCAGAAAACTTTAACACGCCTCTAGAGCAATAATACTCTATTTAGCGTTAACAAAAAGGTGAGCAATGCTCACCTTTTTAGTATTCATCAGTAAATAATTACCGCTCTATTGGTCTTCCACCCGTTATTTTATTTGCTCGACCTTCATCTTTTGCTTTTTCAGCACGTTTTCTACGGGCATCTTTAGGGTCTGCAATTAACGGCCGATAAATCTCAATTCTGTCGCCATTTTTAAGCTCTAGAGTTGGCTTTACTGTTCTATTCCATACACCTAAAGTTAATGCTTGAGCATCTATTTCTGGGCACTTTTCGATAATTCCTGATTGAATCACCGCCTGCTCTACTGTTGTACCTTCTAATACTTCAATAGATAAAGTGGTTGCTGTAGTTGGTAAAGCAAATACGACTTCAACATTAATCATACTCGATCTCCATAAACTTGCTTAGCACGCTTAGTAAACGCACTTACCATATTTTTTGCTACATCATTAAAAATTTTACCAAAAGCAAGCTCAACTAGTTTACTCGAAAACTCAAACTCTAGTTCTAGCTGTACTTTACATGCTTTGGCATCAAGTTCTTGGAAATGCCAGCGACCTTTTAACATTTTAAACGGACCATCAACAAGGCGCAGCAGCACTGTATCCTCATTAATAAAGGTGTTTTCGGTGGTAAACCACTTTTTTATACCCGCCTTGGATATTTCTAAACTCGCGGTCATGTTATTATCGTGTTGTGAAACAATTTTTGAGTTTGAGCAATTTGGTAAAAACTGCGAATAAGCTTCTACGTCATTAACTAGATCAAACATTTCTTTAGTGCTGTACATAACCAGCGCACTTTTTTCTATTTGTGGCATACTCACTCCCAACTGTGTGGGCGAATTTTAGCAAGCTTTGTGCGTTTCCCCAAATTTTCATACTGCTTAAATTAAACCTTAACTTTTTAAAAGCATTATTAAAAAAATCGATGTAAAACATCTCACATTACGTATATTATAGGGCACTATGGCTAAGAAAAATTCATCAAAATCGAACAGTAATACCATCGCGCTAAACAAAAAAGCGCGACATGAGTATTTTTTACACGATAAGTTTGAAGCAGGTGTGGAACTACAAGGCTGGGAAGTAAAAAGTATCCGAGCTGGTAAAGTAAACATCACCGAAACTTATATTCACCTTAAAAATGGCGAAGCATTTTTACTTGGCGCGCAAATTCAGCCTCTTAATAGTGCATCTACCCATGTTATTTGCGATCCAATGCGTTATCGCAAACTATTATTAAGCAGACGTGAGCTAGACCGCTTACTCGGTGCTACCGAACGTGATGGTTATTCATTAATAGCCACTGCGATGTACTGGAAAAAATGCTGGGTAAAACTGGAGTTTTATTTAGCAAAAGGTAAAAAGCTGCATGACAAGCGCGACGACGGGAAAAATAAAGATTGGTCTCGCGAAAAAGAACGCTTAATGAAACACAAAGTATAACCTCAACGCCTAACTCTGTTAGGCGTTTTTATTTACTCGATTCAATTTATCGCAAGTAAAATAAATTATTACAAAAAATATTAAAACCTAATTACTATCTATTTAACTCAACTCTCGAGCAAATATAATTAGATACAACTCCCAAAAACGTTAAGCTTATTCGTATCAAATAATTTTTTCAGATTAAAATATCAACAAAACCATTCCAAAACCCATACTAAAATCACAAAAAAGCGCAATTGATAACACTTAAGTTACATGATATTAATGTACCTGTTTTAAAAAACAATATTAATAACATATCAACAAGGATTTAAGGATGAAGCAATCAACCGTATTTACACCCAGTATTATTGTGGGTGCAACACTCGTATTATCAGCTGGCTTTACAACAACTTCATATGCTGCAGATGAAGTAAAGAAAGTAGAACGCATTGAAGTAACAGGTTCACGCATCAAGCGATCAGATATAGAAGGTCCCTCTCCGGTGCAATCTATAGGTCGAGTTGATATTGAAAACATGGGTTACGACAATTTACAGCAACTTCTTGAAAGAATGCCTGTTGCAGGTAATGGTACTTTTTCTACCCGTGGTAATAACCAAGACTCAACAGCAAATGGATCTGCTGCCGTTAGTTTACGTGGCTTAGGAGCCGACGCTACACTTGTACTAATTAATGGTCGTCGTGTATCAATTAGTGCCTTTGCTGAAGGTATTACTAATTCATTTGTAGATATAAACAGCATTCCAATATCTGCTATTGAGAGAATTGATATACTAAAAGATGGCGCATCAGCTATTTATGGCTCAGATGCTGTAGCGGGTGTAGTTAACGTTATTTTAAAGAAAGATATTGATGGTGTTGAGATTAATTTAGGCTACGGCGGTACCGACGGTCCAAATTATGAAGAAACAACAGCTAGCCTTGTTTGGGGTACTACAAGCGAAAAGAGTAGTGCATCAGTTATTATTGATTACTTTAAAAACACCTCTCTTTCTTCTGATGAAATGGGTCGTTTAGGCACTGCAAACCAAGAACCTTATGGCGGTGAAGATTTCCGCTCTTCTCGTGGTTTCCCTGGATACTTTTATGTCGATGGCGTAAAAACAATTGACCCTTCATGCCCTGCTGAAAATGCAACTTCAGGGGGGAGTTGTTTATTTGATTACGGCTCTTATGGCTACATTGCTCCTGCGTCGGAGCGTGTAGGTGCAATTTCACAATTTGAATATCGTTTTGATGCTGGTATAACTGGCTTTTTAGAAATAGCAGTACAGCATAATAGTTCTATAGCGGCAGGTGCACCCACCCCCCTTGATGAAGATGCAGGATTAACAGTACCTGCAAGCCATCCTAATAATCCATATGGTGAAGATATTCAAATTGGTCGTTACCGTACTGTAGATGCCGGTGCACGACAATGGGATATTGAATCGGATACTCTTCGTTTTGTTGCTGGTTTAAAAGGCGAAATTAACGATTGGAGCTGGGAAACAGCGGTACAAAAAGGTCGAAGTAAATCGCTGCAAACTGGCGATAGAACCCAAGGTTGGGTACGCACTGACTTTTTACAACAAGAAATTGATGCTGGAAATTACAACCCATTTGGCGGCACTTATAATGATGCAGCCGTTATCGATAGAATAACAACCAGTTTAGTGCGACGCGGCGAATCACACATGACATCATTTGATGCAAACATTACCGGCGAAGCATTTAGTTTTGGTGATGATGTGATCATGATGGCGGCAGGTATTGAATACCGAGAAGAAGATGTAAGCGATATTCCTGATGATCAATTTCAACGAGGCTTAATTTTTGGTACTGAGTCTGTATCAGCCTCTGCTGATCGTGAGCAGTATGCTGCCTATGTTGAGTTTTCGATTCCGCTTGCTGATAACCTTGAACTACAATTAGCGGGTCGTTACGATGATTACAGTGACTTTGGTACTACAACTAATCCAAAAGTAGCTCTGCGCTGGGCACCCACTGAAGAAATTACTGTACGTGGTTCGTGGGCTCAAGGCTTTAGAGCGCCGTCATTAGCACAAATAGGTTTAGGTCCATCACAAAAAAGTCAATTTTTTGTGGATACAGAGCGCTGTGAACAAACAGGATTAGATTGCCAAGCCCTTGATTACAACATTGAGTTTTCAGGTAATCCTGACTTAAAAGCAGAAGAATCTGAATCATGGAATGTAGGGGTTATCTGGGCACCAGCAGCCGAATTCGGTGTAAGTGTTGATGTGTGGAGTATTACTCAAGATAATAAAATTGATCAAGAAGAGTTTGGTCCTATTTATGCTGCAGAATGCGGCAATCAAAATAGTACAGTTTGCGTTCGTCTACCAACAACAGGTGGTTTAAGCCTAGGCACAATACAAAAAGTACACAGCACATTTAAAAACTTATCGTCGCAGGAAGTCTCCGGCGTTGATATTTCTGCAAACTATAATCACTCTCTTGATGACTTAGGTTTACTTAAGTTTAATTTAGAATGGGCTTATCAAGACAAGTTTGAAAAAGATGGTCGTGATTACACTGGCGAATATGGCTACCCTGAACATCGCTTTATTTTCTCTACCAACTGGGAAGTTGGTGAGTTTAATACAAACTTAAACATTAGTTATGTAGGTGAATTTGAAGACACACCTGATATCAACTTTGACGGTACTTTAGATTTTGATAGTAATACATCGCGTATGGTTGACTCACAAACACTAGTCGATTTACAAACGTCTTATCGAATTACTGAATCTATTAAATTATCGTTAGGTGTTAATAACTTATTTGATGAAGAGCCACCATTTGCAATTGGTGATGGTGATAGCGATTTATACGGTTATGTGTCTGGTGTACATAACCCTCGTGGTCGTTACCTGTATACAAAAGTAAGATTTACATTTTAAATTAAATATAAAAAAACCGCCAATTGGCGGTTTTATTTAAACAAAGAACCTAAATTATAGGTCGCCTTCGTTTTCAGATAAGAATTTAGCAACGCCTTCTGGGCTTGCATCCATACCTTTTTTACCTTCAGTCCAACCAGCAGGACAAACTTCACCGTTCTCAGTGTGGAACGCTAGTGCATCAACCATACGTAGCATTTCATCAATGTTACGACCAAGTGGTAAATCGTTCACTACTTGGTGACGTACGTTACCTTCTTCGTCAATTAAGAAAGAACCACGAAATGCAACACCAGCTTCAGGGTGTTCAACGTCGTATGCTTTACAAATTTCGTGTTTAACATCTGCAACTAGTGCGTATTGAACTTTACCAATACCGCCATCTGCTATAGCAGTGTTACGCCATGCGTTATGTGAGAATTGTGAATCGATAGAAACACCAATTACTTCTACGCCACGCTTTTTAAAATCTTCAAAACGCTTATCAAATGCAATAAGTTCAGAAGGACATACAAACGTGAAATCTAGTGGGTAAAAGAAGATAACTGCTTTTTTACCTTTAATTGTTTCATGAAGGTTATAGCTATCTACAATTTCACCGTTACCAAGAACAGCTGCAGCGGTAAAGTCTGGTGCCTGGCGGCCTACTAATACACCCATTTTATTCTCCAAATATTTTGAGTTTGTTATCAATTGCTTTCGCAATGCTGATAGTTATATGGGCGCTAAAAGTTAAAAACCAATAGCAGCGACATATAATTAATTGGCATTCTAGAGTTATTAACTAGAAAAGGACAATCGTATTTAGCGATGTGACTAATCGAAAATACCGAACGCTTATAAATAACGAATTTAGGTTATAAAAAAACCTGCATTAGCAGGCTTTTAAATATAGGTTTAATCCATAATATCAGAGGGCATGTCGCCTCTGATTTTCTGCCAGATTTCACCGGTTTGATGACCATATTTACGCATCATAGAAATAGCACCATCGTGCTCTTTATTTTCAGCTAATACGGTTAAATCTTTATAAAACTGACGTGCAAGTTCGCGAGTACCTGCATCTGAGAAATAATGGCATCCAATTTTAGAATAAAAGCCTCTAAAACCATTTAAAATTAATACATATATACGGTTATTACCGGCAACAGCTAGTTCATGATGTACTTTATAGTCGTAATCAGAAAACGCTTGAGCGGTATCTTCTAGCTCATGGCTTTGCGATAAAATTTCAATTACACGCTCTGGGTTCAACTTAATTGCAGCACGAGTATAAATAGCACTGATATTTGTTCTTGCTGATAATAACTGATCTGTCAGCTCTGGCATTTTATCTTCATCAAGACGTGCTAACGTTTCAAGAATATTTAAGCCTGACGTTTCCCAAAAGTTATTAACTTTAGTTGGTTTACCGTGTTGAATAGTCAGCCAGCCATCACGCGCTAAACGTTGTAATACTTCACGTAAAGTTGTTCTTGTTACACCAATTAACTCCGAGAGTTCCCGTTCTGCAGGTAGAATTGAACCTGGTGGAAAATCGCCGTTCCAAATAGATTCAACTATATATTCTTCAGCAAATCCTGCTGGGCTTTTCGCTTTAAAAATTCTCATTCAATTCCCACTCGAATTAATCTACAACTCATTGTTTACACGAATAACTGACTGATTGTACCAGACGATGCATAACTAACAAGTAAAGTAAGGTATATTAGTTAAAGCAAATGAACCACTATTTATAATAAATTAATAATTTAAATTAAATCACACCTTTAAATAATATCCGATAGACACATTCACATTGGGTACATTGTTACCATTGACCTTTTTGCTTTCACTTCACTCAAGCTGGGTTTATTTAACAAGCCCAATTTATAAATATAAGTGCTATTTAAAGTATCACTCCGTCACTTCTGAGATAATGATTAATAATCATTATCCCTACTTAAAAAACGACTAAAGTCGCTTTTTTTTCGTTTCCCTTGTGGCTTACTTTATCCTAAGTCATAATCTAACCTCTTATTTGACTGCGGATTTTTTATGAACTGGCTTGCACAACTACCTACGCAACGTACTCCTTGGCTTTTATTTACTGCTATCGTATTTTTGCTTGAAGTAACGGCACTCTTTTTTCAATATAAAATGGGGCTTGCTCCATGCATTATGTGTATCTATCAACGTACAGCTGTACTTGGTTTACTTGGTGCAGGTGTTATTGGCTCAGCTAAACCACAGAGTAAAATAGCAAGAGTGATTGCTTATTTAGTATGGGGAATATCAAGTGGTTGGGGGTACTTAATCGCACGAGAACATATTGATATGCAAACAACAACAGATCCTTTTGCGTTCAGTTGTGAATTTGAACCAAACTTTCCTTCTTTTATGCCATTACACGAATGGATCCCTAGCTTTTTTCAAGCGACGGGTGATTGTGCGAATATTGATTGGCAGTTTGTAGGTTTAAGCATGCCTGCATGGATGGAGATTATATTTGCTTTATTTTCAGTTGTATTAGCCCTACTCATTATTAACCGTTTAATTACGAAGAAGTCGATTTAATATGTTTACTTTTTTTTCTAGCCAACTAGATGAGCTAAAGCATTTAAAAATACGCGAAAGACAAGCCGTTATTGCGCTGTCACTGAGTATGATATCTCCTACCGAGCGCGTGTTATTACGTATAATAAAGCTTGTATTATTAAGTCCGCTATTTCTAATATTTACCTTATTTAAAGGCTGGATAGTTATCCCATTTTTAATACTGGGTGGGTTATGTTATCCACTATTAACAACACCAATTGAAATTAATTTTGCTAAAAAAAACCTAGCTGAAGCATTAAAACAATTTGAACAGGGCGCTTAGCGCCCCTACTCATCTACAATTTTATTTTTCCTTCAAGCTTAGTCATCAGTTTTTTACCAACCCCCTTCACTTGAGCTAAATCATCTACATTGGTAAATTCACCATTTTCTTCTCTGTAATCAATAATTGCTTGCGCCTTTTTTTTACCGATACCTGGAAGCTTAGCCAGCATATTTAAATCTGCGTTATTAATACTTACAGGTTCAAATTGAGGCATTTCTTGGAGAACTTCTGATGACTGTGCAAACGTGACTGTTGCAGGAAATAAACATAACAAACTAACAAATAATAAGCTTTTAAAAATCTTCATTGTGGTTTCCTTATTGTTCTTATCGAACGTTCATTATTTTGCTCAGGAGACATTCAATAAATAAGGAGCTACAAACTCATCACTTAAAGTGTACCTAAACGCATTATCACTAATTTCCGAAATGGTAAAAATGCAGCGGGTACAGCAAGTGATTGCTTAACTAAAGTAAAGTTAGTGTTTTTTGTCAAATTTAAGACACCTAAAAATTAATAAGAGAGACTTGCAAATTACACCACAAACCATTACTGTACATAAAAACAGTAATCTAATGGTTTTCATAAACCACATTGCCACGCAAGCTTGCAGGAGAAATCATGGCTGTTGTTGTTAAATATGTTGTAGAACGAAACGGAGTCGAGCGCATGACGTTTACTACTAAAAAAGAAGCTGATGCCTATGACAAAATGCTCGATATTGCTGAGTCACTTGAGCTAATGTTAGAAAAAGTAGATGTGCCATTAAGCGAGCAACAAATAGAGTCACTTGCTTTAGAAATAGCTAAGAGTAAAGAAGACTTTATGACTATATTGAAAGGTGGCAAAGATCCGGTTGTTACCAAAGCCCCAGCTAAAAATAAAAAAGCAGACAACGCTTCAGCTGCCCAAGATAACGATGAGAAAAAAGTAAGCTAAACCGTGTATTAATATATTAATAAAAAAGGGAGCAACTTAGTTGCTCCCTTTTTTTATTGCTTATAACTCATCAAAAAGAAGAGTCATAACGCGCTACTTAAAGCTCTTTTTCTACTTCATCAAATAAAGTAGTAATATTTTCCTCAGGTGCTTTTGTCGCTAAACTTACGGCTACAATTGCAATACTTGATAAAATAAAGCCTGGTACTATTTCATACATAAAGCTACTTAAACTTTCACCGTTAATAGTAAACGGACCATAAATCCAAATAAGCACTGTAAACGCACCTACTAACATACCAGATAAGGCGCCAGCAAAATTCATACGTTTCCAATAAAGGCTGAACAGCACCAATGGACCGAATGCAGCACCAAAGCCTGCCCATGCATTACTAACTAGGTCTAAGATAGAGCTATTTCTATCGTACGCTAAATAAATTGCAAACAGGGCAACAAATGCAACGCTAATTCGACCAACAGTAACTAATTCAAAGTCGCTAGCATCTTTACGTAAAAATGTTTTATATAGATCTTCAGTCAATGAACTTGAACTTACTAGCAATTGCGATGAGATAGTACTCATAATAGCAGCCAAAATTGCAGCTAATAAAAAGCCGGCAATAAGTGGGTGAAACAATAACTCAGAAAGAATTAAGAAAATCGTTTCAGGATCTTCAACTACAATATTGTTTTCATAAGTATAAGCAGCACCAAATATACCAGTACCAACAGCACCAAGTGCAGCAACAATCATCCATGTCATACCAATACGGCGAGCTTTAGGCATATCCTTAACACTACGTACCGACATAAAACGAACAATGATATGTGGTTGCCCAAAATAACCTAAGCCCCATGCCATTGCAGAAATAATACCTAATGCAGAGCCTGCTCCAATCCAGTTGAGCATATCAGGATTTACACTATGTAGAGTAGATTCCAGGGGTTGCTCAAGCAAAGAGTATGCAACGGTAGGCACTAGAATTAGTGCAATAAACATAATACAACCTTGCACGAAGTCAGTTAAGCTAACCGCTAAAAAACCACCAAACAAAGTATATAAAACAACTACACCTGTTGTAATGTATAAACCCAGTTCATAACTTAGACCAAATGAGCTTTCAAACAATTTTCCGCCGGCTACAACACCTGATGACGTATAAAGAGTAAAGAAAACTATAATCACAACAGCAGATACAACACGTAATAAGTTTGACTTATCATTGAAGCGATTTGAGAAATAATCTGGGATTGTTATAGAGTCATTCGCTTTTTCAGTGTAGACACGTAATCTAGGTGCAACTAATAGATAATTTAACCAAGCACCAATCACTAAACCAATTGCTATCCATACACTACTAAAACCGGTAACAAACATTGCACCTGGCAAGCCCATTAGAATCCAACCACTCATGTCTGATGCACCAGCTGAAAGAGCTGCAACACTTGGTGATAAGTTTCGCCCACCTAACATATAACCTGAGACGTCACTTGTAGATTGCTTATATGCATATAGTCCTATACCAAGCATCACTACAAAGTATAACGCCAGTGAAATAATCATTCCTGTTTCCAAATTAGCCTCCGCATAATTATTAATAACAGGCTCTTGATCCGAATATTGACTCTTAAAATATTATAATAAAGACACTATTAGGATAAAAACCATTCTCGAAGACTATATCATGCTTAATATGGAAATCCCCAACTTGTTACTTTTTCTTGATTCAAAAACACCCATCTTGAATGTTTTTAGAACAAAATGGTAAGAAAAACTAAAAAAACAAATAAACCCTTTAATTTGTAATGATTATTTATTAAAAGTATCAATATACATAATGCTATTTTGAATGTTTTCCAATATATTATTACAATTGTTACTGATTTTAACTATACGGAATTGTTTATGTATTTTTATGCCGCACGCCAACCAATTTTAAATCGCGATAAAGAACTAATTGGTTATGAACTTTTGTTTCGTGATGGCGTAGATAACGTGTTCCCCGATATAGACGGAGACGAAGCAACAACGCGTTTAATTGAAGGTAGCCAGTTTAATTTTGGACTAGAAGATTTAACAGATAATAAACCTGCGTATATAAACTTCACTTTAGAGACCCTACTAAAGGGTTACCCAACTTTGTTGGGTAAAGACACCATTGTTGTTGAAATACTTGAAACAATTCAACCAGGTAAGCGTCTGTTAGCTATTGTTAAAGACTTAAAAGATAAAGGTTATACGATAGCTTTAGATGATTACATTCATCAGCCAGTTTGGCGTCACTTTTACCCGTTCGTAGATATTATTAAAATCGATTTTTTAGCATGTGACACCGATACTATTAAAAGTGTTATTAATGATTTAAAAGCGCATCCGCATATTAAATTACTTGCTGAAAAAGTAGAAACGTATGAAATGTATAGCTTGGCATTAGATCTCGGTTTTGATTATTTCCAAGGTTTTTTCTTTTCAAAGCCAGAAATGGTGCAAAGTAAGGCATTACCGCCATCAGAAATGGCATTAGCTGAATTACTTTATGAAACTTCAAGCGTTGAAATAGATCTGAAAAAGATCACAGATGTATTCGAGCGCGATGTAAATTTATCATACAAACTATTGCGTTACTCAAACTCAGCTGCATTTGCTCGACGTGCTGAAATTAGTACTATTAAGCAAGCGCTTATTGTACTTGGTGAGAATGAAATTAAAAAATTACTCTCTTTGTTATTTGCAGCACAAGTATCTGCAGATAAGCCAGTAGAGCTCATCAGATTATCACTTACTCGTGCTCGTTTTGGCGAATTACTCGCTATATCGCATGGTAAATTTAAAGATACTGGCATGGCGTTTTTAACCGGCATGATGTCGCTAATGGATGCTATTTTAGATGAAAGCATGGAAAGCGTAATGAAAAAGCTACCGCTCTCTAGCGAAATAAAAATGGCACTACTTAAAGACGAAGGCTTACTCGCTAAATATTTAAATTTAGTTAAATACTACGAACAAGCAAACTGGTCTGCTGCAAACGAAATAACCAAAGAGCTTAACCTAGGGGATAAAGTACCTGATGCTTATCATGAAGCTCTAGGCTGGGTTAATGAGCAAATGCAGTTAATGGTTAGAGAATAAACGACTAAAAATGAAAAATGCCAGCAGTTGCTGGCATTTTTTTTGCTAAATTTAATTATAAACTTTCTAAAAAGTCTTCATCAAAATCTGCAGGCTCTTCTTTAATTGGCGGGTTACCATCATACAGCTCGTATATTTGACGCTGAAAGTAGATATCTTTTACAAATAAATATGGGTCAAGTGAATCATTTAATAGCCCTTCTTGAGGTATTAATGATGCACGAGCTTCTACCGCTTTTAAAACAAATACTAAAATAGTTTGTGGTGTAGTAAGGGCTATATCAGGCAGTACAAATCCATCAACTACATCGCCGGTTAAGTTACGTGCTGTACTTGGTCCCATGGCTGGGAGCATCAAATAAGCGCCGTCACCCACGCCCCATACACCTAACGTTTGTCCAAAGTCTTCATCTACAACTTCAAGACCTAATGAACTTGCAACATCAAAAAGACCAAAAATACCAACAGTAGAGTTAACTAAAAAACGGGCAAGGCTAACACTTGCATTACCTGCTTTACCTTGTAAACCCGCATTTATCATATCTACTGGAGCAGTAATATTATCGGTAAAATGTACAACACTTCGTCGAACAGGTGCTGGAGTTACTGTTATATAACCGACTGCGGCTGGACGTAGTATATATGCATCCAATACATCCATATTAAAGTCGTATAACGGACGATTAATACTTTGCAGTGGATCCCTTTCGTCTACTTTGCTTTGAGGTACTTGAGCACAACCGGCTAGCACCAATAAGCATAAAAAAGTAAAACTATGTTTTAACATATAAAGTCCTTAAGGTATTAATGTATCAATTTGAAGTTTGTAGTCACTTACACTTTCACGTTTTAATGATTTTGAATGACCTTCTAGCTCACCAGAACTTGGCATAACAGAATCATCTATAGAAATACGCGCCGATATAACAATATTTTCTGCACTAGATAAGTTAAGCCCTGCAACCATTGCACTACTATCACTTAATTCGACAGTAATGGGAAATGAATATTTAGCTAACTTAACTGCAGCCAACGGCATTGGTGAACCACTTGCTGCTTTTGCAAATATAAACAAAATACCGTCTTTTGGTTGTTTATCAATAAGCTCTTTTGCAATGTCGACTGTAACTGCAATAGCACCCGTATTATTTGTAACTGGCATAACAGAGCCTTCCGTTTGCATTTGCTGCTCAATATCAGTAATACGCTCGGAGATCATGCTATAACGAGAATCACTTTTTTCCATACTCGCAAGTAAAACTTCAAATGCAGCTTTGGCTTGAGGCCAATCTTTACGTTCATAAGCAATTAGTGCTAATAACGAAATTGCATCTAAATTGGTAGGCTCAACTTTTAATACTTTTGAAAGCATACCTGCCGCACGGGTCATATTAGCTTCGCTGCCTTCTAGTAATAAAACTTGGCTATAACTAATAAGTACCTGCATATTATCAGGGTTCATACGCAGTGCTTTATCAAATGACTGCTGCGCCATGTCAAATTCATTAAGCGACATAGCAACTCGACCCAGTAGCATCCAAGCAACTTCATCATCGCCTGAGCGGCTAAGTTTTGTACGAAGCGCCAGTGCAAAAGCCTGCAGTTCATTTTGGCTAAGCGGCTCGCCTTTTTGCATTACAGCACGCTCGCCATAATCAGCTAAATTATCCATGGCATCATGCCAAGCTGAAATTTGCTGTTGACTACCCGTTAAGCCATAAAAAACACCAGTTAAAGCAAGAACAAACGCGCCACCTGTCAAAGCAAAAATACGGTTATTACCTTTGCTATTAAGTGACTTTTCTGGTGATAGCTCGTTCAATAAACGGCGTTTTAATTCAATAATTGATTCTGCATGATTTACGGTATCAATACGCTGATTATCTAAATCAGTTTGTAAATCAACTAAACGCTGCTCATAAATACTAATTAGCTCCGCATTGGCATTATGAGTGATTGTTTTAACGTGCTCTTTTTTTAAAAAAGGCAACATAACAAAACCAAGAGCAACAAGTGTGAGTAAAGCAAAACATGCCCACATTAAAATCATTTAACTTTGCTCCTGACGTTTATTTTGTTCAATTAACTTGGCTAGCAGCATCTCGTCGTCGCTGCTCCACGTTTGCTTTACTGATGCTTTTCGCTGGCGAATAACAATAAAGCCAAAGCCGACTATTACAATTAGCACAGGCAACACCCAAAGTACTAAAGTTGCAGGTGTAACCGGTGGATCGTAATGAACAAAATAGCCAAAGCGGTCAATCATGTAGTCAATCACTTCGTCTTTGCTCTTACCCTCTTTAACCAATGCGAGTACTTTATCGCGTAAATCTTTGGCAACAACAGCGTCGGAGTCAGCAATGTTTTGATTTTGACACTTAGGGCAACGCAACTCTTTAGTTAGCTCTTCAAACAGTATTGCTTGTTCGTTATTATCAAATTGATAGCGATCTTGTTCTGCAAATGCACCTATGCTTACAAAAAGACTAAGAGTAAGTAGTAACCACTTCATTATTTAAGCTCCTGCATAATTGGCGCAAATTTAGCTCGCCATACTCGCGGGTTTATATCACCCGTGTGATGCAACAAAATAGTGCCGTTTTTATCGACTAAAAATGTTTCAGGCGCACCCGAAACACCTAAATCCAACGACAAAGTACGGTGTAAATCTAATATATTAAATTGATATGGGTCACCTGCACGTTGCAGCATATCGGTCACTTCTGTGCGAAGTGATTGCATATTAAATGGACCATCAAAGTCAGCGTCGTAACCTTGTACGTAATAAAGCCCAATAATTTTAACGCCTTGCTCACGCAACTTAGTTAAATAGCCAAGCTCAACTAAACATGTTGGGCACCAAGTACCCCACACATTTAGTAAGTAAACCTCACCTTTTAACGACTCGTTAGTCCATTGTTTATTGTCTTGCATTAAATCTGGTAGATTAAATGCTGGCATTTCTTGGCCTAACCGCCCCGTTTGAATTTCACGAGGGTTAGCAAAAAGGCCTTGGTATAAAAATACACATACAAAAGCAAACACTAAAAGCGGCGCAATAGCTAAAATTTTACGGTTCATAAAACACTCTCCGACGCAGCCTTACGAGCTGTTTTAGCTGATGTACGGTAGCGTTTATCAAATAAAATCATAAACCCTGCGAGGGAAATAAGCACACCGCCAATCCACATCCAACGAACAAACGGTTTATGATAAATGCGAAGTGACCACGCACCTTGACTCAACTGTTCACCTAACGCTAAGTATAAATCACGTGTAAAGCCTGCATCGATTGCTGCCTCGGTCATAAATTGCATACCGATATCATACTTACGTTTTTCGGCGTGTAAGCGTGTTACTAGCTCATTGTTTTTAAGTACCGATACAACACCAGCATGACCGCTGTAGTTTGGTCCGCGAATAGTTTTAACACCATCAAAGCGGTATTCATACTCGTTAAGCTGAACTGTGTCGCCTTGCTTCATCGATACGTCACGCTCAACTGAATATGCAGATGTAAGCGTTACACCCGCAATAACAAACGAAATACCAATATGCCCAAGCACCATAGCCCAGTAACTTACACCTAAGCGTTTTAAACCTTCTTTTAAGGTGCCGTGTACAGCTGATTTAGTGTAAATATCAATCCCTGTTGATATTGCAATCCAAACTGCAAGCGTTGTAGCTAATAGCGTAAGTGGTTTTACTAAGTCGTAACTTGAAAACAACCAAGCACAGGTAATAACAACACTGGCTAATACGCCCATTAATATTTTGTTTTGTAAAAAAGCCCACTTATTTTGCTTCCAGCGTAAAAATGGTCCTATTCCCATCAAAATAGCAAACGGGACTAAAATTATTGCAAACATCTTATTAAAAAATGGTTCGCCAATAGAAATACTGCCCAAGCCCATTTCTTTATGAACCATAGGTAATAACGTACCAAGTAATACAATTAATGTAGCAACCACTAAAAATATATTATTGAGCCATAATGCCACTTCGCGTGATACAAATTTGTATCGACCTTCACTATGTACTTGCGATACACGCAGCGCGTATAACGTCAAACCACCACCAACAACAATACCTAAAAAGGCGAGTATAAATAAGCCACGATCAGGGTCTGTAGCAAAAGCATGCACCGATACAATAATACCTGAGCGCACAATAAAGGTGCCTAATAAGCTTAACGAAAACGCTGCTATCGCTAATAATACAGTCCACGATTTAAATACACCGCGCTTTTCAGTTACGCTTAATGAGTGCAGTAATGCGGTTGCCACAAGCCATGGCATTAATGATGCGTTTTCTACTGGATCCCAAAACCACCAGCCGCCCCAGCCAAGCTCTGAATACGCCCACCAGCTACCTATTGTTATTCCAAGAGTTAAAAAGCCCCATGCAGTCATTGTCCACGGACGTGACCATTTAGCCCATGTGTTATCAAGCTTGCCGGTTAACAACGCAGCAATAGCAAAAGAGAAAGCAACTGATAGCCCTACATAACCCATGTACAGTAATGGCGGGTGAATAATCATACCCGGATCTTGAAGTAACGGATTTAAATCACGCCCTTCTACCGGAAAATAAGGAAGTAGGCGCTCAAACGGGCTTGAAAGTAGCAAGGTGTACATCATAAAACCCACACCTAAAAAGCCAAGCACACCTAACACGCGAGCACGTAACACCCAAGGCAATGATTTAGAACGCGCAGCTACAACTGCAGTCCAACCGGCTTGCATTACTAACCATAATAAAATGGCTCCCTCATGACCGCCCCACGTAGAGGTGATTTTATAATACCAAGGCAACGTACTACTTGAGTGATACGCCACGTACGACACGGTAAAATCATCCGTTACACTGGCATAAATAAGTGCTGCAAAAGAGATTAATACAAAAGCGAATTGCCCTATTGCTAAAGATGGAGCCGCACGCATTAATCGAAGATTACCGGTATGCGCTCCCCAAAGAGGAAAAATACACAGTAAAACGCTTAGCACCATGGCAAGCGTTAAAGAAAAATAACCAATTTCTGGGATCATAGCTAATTACCACTATCTAAGTTGTATTTTGGTTTTTCGTGCTTAATACCTTTAACTGCCTCGGCAACTTCTGCTGGCATATATTCTTCGTCATGCTTTGCAAGGACTTCAAAGGCTTCAATTACATTAGGTTCTATTAATACGCCTTGCGCTACAATACCCTGCCCCTCACGAAATAAATCTGGCAATATACCTTGATAACGCACGGTCACTAATGGACCTGTATCAATTAGCTTAAAGCTTACTTGTAAGCTTTGTTCATTACGCTTAACGGTGCCTGGTACAACCATGCCGCCAATACGTAGCTTTTGCCCAATAAATGGTTTTTCTTTATTTGGACCTTTGCCATCAATAAGCTCGCTTGGCGTATAAAAAAGGTTAATATTTTCTTGGAGTGCATAAAGCACTAAACCAATTGAACCACCAATACCAAACAGTACGGCAATAATTACCAATAGGCGCTTTTTACGTCTTGGATTCATGATACTTGTTCCTGTTTAGCTTTTTTAATTCGCGCTTCACGTATTATTTGTTGCTCTACTGAAGCCATAATACGTTTAGTATCTCTTAAAGAACTTACTAAAATACCGAGTAAAATAAGTGCGCATGTACCAAAAGAAAGCCAGATATAAAACCCGTAGCCTCCCATTGCAATAAAATCAGAAAAAGAGTCGAACTGCATAATTACCCCTTATTTAACAACAAACGCACCCACGGTCGGTGCTTTTCGCGTTGCAAAATTTCATTTTTAAGACGAATTAAAGTCACTGTTCCTACAAAAGCAGCAAAGGCTAAAATATTAACCATAAGAGGCCAAAACATACTTGGGTCTATTGCTTTGGTGTCTAGTTTTGTAATGCTTGCACCTTGGTGTAGCGTATTCCACCACTCAACTGAGTAATGAATAATAGGTAAGTTGATTACGCCCACAATCGCTAAAATAGAAGCCGCACGCCCTGCTGACTTCTTATCTTCAAATGCATGGTAAAGCGAAAGCACGCCAAGATATAAAAATAGTAAAATAAGTTCAGACGTTAAACGCGCATCCCATACCCACCAAGCACCCCACATAGGTTTACCCCAAGCAGCGCCAGTAATTAGCGCTATAGCAGTAATACATGCACCAACAGGCGCAATAGCAATAACGGCAAGTTCGGCATTTCGCAGTTGCCATACAAGTGCAACAATGGCGGCAATTGCCATTGAGGAGTAAGCGCCCATAGATAAAATGGCGGAAGGAACATGAATAAAAATGATACGGTAGCTGTCTTTTTGTTGGTAATCGGCAGGTGCAAAACCAAGCCCCCATACCCATCCAACAATCATACTAACTACGGTAACTACGGCAAAATAAGGCAGTAACGTATTGCATAACTGGTATGCACGCTCTGCTTTAGCATAGGGATGTAACCACTTCCACATTAACTTACACTCACTTTTAAAGCTGACGATATGGCAATTGGTGCGCTAATAATAGCAAGAAGTAACATTGCACCAAGGATGGCAAGCTGCCCACTATAATCCAGCAACATTGTACTGGTATCGATAGCCGACGTTGCAAAAATCAAAACAGGAATATACAAAGGCAGTACGAGTAAACTCATCAAAATACCCCCTTTTTGTAGCCCCACAGTAAGCCCAGCACCAATTGCGCCAATAAAGCTCAATAGTGGTGTGCCTAATAATAATGTTAAAACGGTCGCTGTTAGTGCCGTACTTTCTAGGTTTAATAACAACGCAAATAACGGAGTCATTAATACAAGCGGTAAACCTGTTACTACCCAGTGTGCAGCCACTTTAGCGAGTACAGTTAACGATAACGGGTAAGACGACGCAATTAACTGCTCTAATGAGCCATCGTTAAAATCATCTCTAAACAGCTTATCTAAACCCAACATGGTAGAGAGTAATGCGGCAACCCAAATAATTCCCGGCGCCATTCTCGCCAGTAGACCGGGCTCAGGTCCAATTGCTAACGGAAATAATGAAATTACAATTAAGAAGAATAAAATAGGGTTTACAATTTCGGCGCGCTGACGAAACGCAAGTTTTACATCTTTGGTAAATACCGCACTAAATAGCAACCAATAAGAGTGTTGACGAGTCATTAGTGGCGGTACTCCAATGTAACCGTTTGTAAGTTACTAAAGTGGGTCGTTAAATCTTGGTGGGTCGTTAACAAAATAGCTCCACCGTTTAATAAATGCTCGGTAAATCGCTGCTGTAAAAAGGCAACACCGCTTTTATCTAGCGCAGTAAATGGCTCATCAAGTACCCATAATTTAGCATCACTTAACCAAAGCCTTACCAAAGCTACACGTCGTTGTTGTCCAGCAGACAACATTCTAACGGGTACATCTTCAAGTCCAACAAGACCAATTTGAGCTAAAATAGGGTATAAATCAGGCTCGTTTATGTAGCCATTTATGTGTAACCAATGGCGAACATTCTCAACTGCGCTTAGCTGAGTATTTACACCTGTTTTATGACCTATAAAAAGCAGCTCTCTGGCATACTCTTCATAGTACTTAGATATGGGTTGCTCTTGAAATAAAACAGCCCCTTCATCAGGCACAGAAAAGCCAGCGATAATACGCAACAGCGATGTTTTACCAGCCCCATTTGGACCCGCTAATTGCATGATTTGACCGCTATTAAGGCTAAAATTAAGATCCGCAAACAAACAACGATCTTGCTTGATGCAGGTGACGGACTTAATGTGTAACAAGATGACGATTCTCTCTGCCAAAAATTAGGCGTTAGTCTACCATAATGATAGGGTAATACGAATATTGCTTTAAAATCGATTCACTTAAAATAGAGAAAACTTGATTTAAAATAATGAATACGCCAACGCAAATAACATTATCTAATTCATTGGTTATCAATCAATCGACTAACCCTCAAACCAATGAGTTATCGCAATTACCTAATGAGGTACTTGCGGCTAAAAACATTCAATTTTCGAAAGACTCAGTTACGCTTGATGTATTTATTGATAAGCATTGGCAAACATTAAGGCTTGGCACTACAAACGCCCCTCAAAACTTACAAAAAATAGCCAGTGCTAACATACAGCTCAACCCAGATGGCAAACAACTCAATATTACGCCAAACAGTACAACTATTACTTTAAACAAGCCGGCTCAATTACAGCGTTTACTAAATTATGTTAACACGGGTACTGAGGTACAAAGCAAACCAATGGATGTACAAGTAGTTATGTCCCCTACCCCAAAATTAGTCATTGATAAACTCAACGCCAGTATTGCGATAAACAAAGAGGTAGCCCAACTGCTTGTAACCGAGCAGCCTTTAAAAGTAGTTGTTAGCACTACTAACAAAGGCACACAGCTTAATGTAATCAATCGCTTTGCTGATACGGTTCATACACAACCGCTTAGTCAAACTAAACTTACCAAATTGCTTGTGGCTTTATTACCAAACGCACAACTACAAGCAACCCCTAAACTGGCTATTTTAACTCATGCACAAAAGTCAGGATCGTTTACAACGCCGATTACTAATCAACAGGTTACTGAACTACCTAATACACCTATTAAAATAAACTTAGTGAATCAGGCAGATAAGTTATTAATTAAAACCGAAACTGATAATATAAAAGTGACGCTTAATAACTCATTTTCTAAACCGTTTAACGAGTTACTTTTAGCTCAAAAAAGCAATGCCTCTGAAATACCTTTTTCTGCGTCCACTATCAAAGCAAGCCCACTGCTTACGTCTGATAGCCCAATAAAGTCGTGGATTCAAAATAGCTTTAGTGATTTTAAAACCAGAATTAATGATGCTGTTAAGTATTTTGAAAATAAGCCTTTTGCAACAGAGTTAAAACAACAAGCAATTAATCAAAAAGTAAATATTACTCAAAATATAAATACGATAATTACCGACACTGAAAGTAAATCATCTAACTTATTAAATGGCTTTTCTAAAGACTTAACTCAACTCCCTCCTTTGGTACAGCTAACTCAACTTATAAAGGCTAGTGCTAATGCATGGCAAACAGTACCTGAAAATATTTCTCGCAATCAAATACCACTACCAATAGAAGAAAAGTTACTTTCACCTCTGTTAAAGCAATTTAGTGCAGTAACGTCTACCCAAACGATCATTAATAACAAGTCACTTTTGAGTAGTCAAATAACCGACATAACAAATAAAGCAGTAAAGGATACACCCGATTTAACGCGCCTCATTAATCAGGCATTTAATCGTATGGTATCAAGTAGTAATACACACCCTACTACCATGCAGCGTGAAATACTTGCTGCAATACAGCCCTCACAACTGACTAATGACACCTTACAAAGTAGTTTTACTAAAGGCTTAGAGCAGATTGCTGTAAGTATTTTAGCTGCACCAATTATTAATCAATCGATCTCCCCTATTAGCTTAAATAATCACACTGGTGTAGATGCATTACTTCAAGTCTTAATGCCCACATTTAAAACAGGAAATACAACAGCAAAGCTACTTGAACAGTTACAACAACCTCAAATTCAAGCACTTGCAGGCGAACTAATTCAAGTTAAAAGCACATTAACTCAAATCCAAATTACAACACCTAATCAACAGCCTGATTCAAATCCTTTAGTACAATTTTTACTACCAATGAAATTGCCACCAGAAGCAGCCCAAACAGAAATAACTTTAGGGCAATATAAAAAGCAAAGTGTAGATAAATTAGAAGATAAAAATGTGTGGTTTGTAAGGTTAAACTTCGATTATGCTGAACTAGGTCAACTCCAAATCACTGCTGAATTAATGGATAAAGCACTTGATTGTCAGCTATTAGCATCAAGCCAAGAGGTAAGTGCAATTGCTCACCCTCACCTAGATAACTTAAGATCAAAACTAGCTAAACATGGCTTACAAGTTGGCGAGCTTAATTTAAAACGAGGCGATGCAGGCAATCAGGCATTTTATAAATCACACGCAATTATTAATATTAAGGTTTAACTATGAGTGATATATCAACAAATAAATCAGCCATTGGACTTTTATATGAAGCAGGTAACACCCCCACTGTAAGTGTGAAAGGTTTTGGTAAATTAGCTGACGAAATAATAGCTGCGGCCAAGAAAAAAGGCATTATGATCCACGAAGATGCAGCGCTTGCTAAAACGTTATCGCATTTAGAGTTAGGGGAAGAAATTCCAAAAGAACTTTATTATGTAATTGCAGAACTTATTGCGTTTTCGTATGTATTAAGAGGTCAATTTCCACCTGGTTGGAAGGACTTCCAAGGAAAGTTAAATATTAAAGCATGAGTTTAGTTATAAATTTATAACTAAAAAGGCGCTAAGCGCCTTTTTGTTTATGTAATGAAAACAGTAATTCGGCTTCTGCTCTAGGTAATTCACACTCACGAATCACTTCATCTAAATCAGCGCCTAACCCTACCATTTTTACAGCTCGAGAATAAATTTTAGCGTCAGGGTCATCGTACTTTTGAGCCGCTTGTTGTTGAACTAGGTCTTGGTTTTGTTGTTCAACTTCAAGTACGCGTTTGCCTATACTTAAAAGGCCTGTGCGTAACTCTGAAATCTCACTTCTCAAAATATGTGTTTGCTCTGAAGTGTCTTTAAGTTGCTGCATGACAGAGGCAAGCTCATTAGCTTGTTTGTTTTTTAATGCAACAATTAGCGCCAGCGATATAAACCCGACAGCTAACGCTGCTATTGCGATACTAAGTAACAGCATAATTTTTAATAATTAAGCTTATAAATCGCTTAACTCATCCCATTCATCATCGCTGAGTAACTTGTTTAAATCGACTAAAATAAGCAACTCATTCTCGCGATTACAAACACCTTGAATAAACTTAGCACTTTCTTCAGTACCAACGTTTGGTGCACTGTCTATTTCCGAACTACGTAAATAAACAACTTCAGATACACTGTCTGCTAAAATACCAATAACTTGCTCTTCAGCCTCAATTATTAGAATACGAGAATTATCAGTAGCGTCAGTAGCATCTAAACCAAAACGCGCACGTGTATCAATAACGGTTACTACGTTGCCACGTAAGTTAATAATGCCAATCACGTAAGACGGCGCGCCCGGCACAGCCGCAATTTCGGTGTAACGTAATATTTCTTGTACTTGCATTACGTTTACGCCATAAGTTTCTTCTTCTAGCTTAAACGTAACCCATTGTAATATTTCATCGTTATCTGCATTTTTGTTCGCTGACAGTAATTTTTCTTGATTCATGCTGTTACCCCGTAATGATCATTATTATTGACGACTATCTAAGCCTTTCTCCAATAATACATTTAAATTATCTACATCTATTAAAGCACACATTTTTTCTTTAATTACGCCAGCAAGCCATGGGCGCTTACTTTTGTTTGTACGCCATTTTACATCTTCTTTTCTTAATGTAATGTTATTTATCAACTTTTCGGCTTGAAGTCCCCATTGACTGTCACCTAAAGTAATTAAATATTGATAGTTAAGTGATGCTTCGAGCTCTTCATTATACTTTTCAGGCATAACCCACCGTGCAGTATCAACCACGTTTAGCTTTTCATCTCTGTTAAGCATAACGCCTTTAAACCACTTAGGCTTCCCAAACAAATGATTTACCTCACCTAAATGATGAATCCCGCCAAGTGCTTTTAAAGGTACAGCAAGCGTTAGCCCTGCAACTTCAAAAAATAACGCTTGAAATTCATCTTCAAAATAATCTTCTTGGTTTTGTGTTTTAAGTAATTGCTCAGGCTCTTCAGATAAGTGCATTGCAGTATCGTCAATAACATCAACAACGGTATCGGCAACTACATCATCACTTTCAGTAATTAAAGGCTCTACTTCAGTTATTTTTAAATCTTGTTGAACAACTTTTTCTGCCTGCTCTTTAGGCTTTAAATTAACTTGCTCTTGCTGGGCGGCCTCCGGCACTTGTTCGAGTAATTTAGCAACCGGTTCAAGGTTATCTTCGGGCTCATCGTCACATAACAACGCACCTAAGTATTGAGTCATTACTTTTTCATTAGCAAATAATTGCTTACTCATTTATTAACCTTGTTCAATTAAATAATCTAGCAATGCTTTATACGCAAATACACCTCGAGAGCGAGGACAAAACTCAACAGGGACTTTTTGTGCAAAGCTTGCATCTCTAAACTTTGTATCAACCGGAATTACACCCGGCCAAACTTTATCTTTATATGTATCTCGCAGTGTTTTATATGCTTCTAACGATGCTTTTGTACGCTTATCATACATAGTAGGAATTATAGTATATTGATAGCTTTTCGCTTGAGAGGTTTGCATTAACTCCATAGTACGCATCATTCTATCGAGGCCTTTTAAGGCTAAAAACTCTGTTTGTACAGGCACTAAAATACGTTCACTCGCCGCAAGTGCGTTCACCATTAATACCCCCAGTACAGGAGGACAATCAAGAATGGCATAATCGTAATGTTCACTTATTTTTGCAAGCGCTTTTTTTAATATTAATCCCATCCCAGTTTTATTTCCCATACTTCTATCTAATGTGGCTATTGCCATAGTCGCAGGTAAAATATCAAGGTTTTCGAGTGTTGATGGGCATAATGCTTGGAGTATTTCCTCGCTTTGCATACTCGTTCCGCGTGCAAAAATATCATATACACTAATTTCTAAATCTTCTGAGTCAATACCAAAGTAATATGTGAGTGATGCATGGGGATCTGTATCTATAAGCAATACGCGCTTACCTTGCAATGCAAGAATACCAGCAAGGCTAACAGCAGTTGTTGTTTTACCTACTCCACCTTTTTGATTTGCTACAGTCCAAATCTTCACATTACATCCTAATTACTGTTTATTGCGTGTAGTTATACGAATTCCACCATGAGGCAAACGAAGTATTTTTATTGTATCGTCATCTGAAGGTAGCTCAACTTCTGGTTCTGGCTGTACATCTTTATTTGTTTGTTCTGGTATTTTCGTTTCAAGTTTAGGGGGTAATCCATATTTTGAAAGCGCTATAACAACCTTACGATTTTCAGCTCGACCTTCACGTGTTTCGTTATCTGCAAAAGGAGAATATTGACCATACCCTTCTATTGCCATTCGAGCAGAGTTAATCCCTAACGTTTCAAGTTCAACCAAAATTGATGTTGCCCTAGCAACCGACAGCTCCCAGTTTGATCTAAAAATCTCATTTCGGATTGTTTCATCATCAGTATAACCACGTACTCTAATATAATTATCAACAGGAGCAATAATATCTTTAACTATTTTAACCACTTGCTTTGCACGAGAGTGTGCAACAGAGCTACCACTTGAAAATAACATTCCTGAGCTAAGTTCTATTATCAACCAATCTTCAGTTAATTCTAAACTTGCTTCACCATCTCGGATTTCATCAATGAGTGCTGATTGTAATTTTGTTAATAAGCTATCTAAAGGCTTTCCTAAATACTTTTGCTTTATATTGCTGGTATCACTTTGACCGTCAAGCAAGAGAGGTCCTTGCTCCTGTTTTTGAATATTCTCACCATAAAGTATCTCTTGTTCGGGTGTTACTCTATCGGTAAGAATACCATCACCATTAACTCCCTCCCCTTTTTGGGAGTGCTGGCGTGCAGATTTATCAAAAACTTGTTCGAGTGAATCCGATAAAATTTGAAACTTTTCTTCTTTATTAATAGCTATAGCATACAAAACAACAAAAAAGGCAAACATAATTGTCATATAATCAGCGTAGGATACAAGCCAACGCTCAGTATGCTGACTTTTTGAGGCAGTGTTGTTGCGTAAACGTCGGCGTAACATAGCCGTTATTCGTCCACTAAGTTAGGGCGTTCTACACGATAAGCCTCAAGCTTTAGTTCTATATTTATCGGGCTTTCACCTAAGCTTATTGCAATGACACCTTCAGCGAGCATTTCATGGTAAAGCATTTTTTGTTCAACACGTTGTTTTAGCTTATTTGCCATTGGCAAAAATAATAAATTAGCTAAACCAACACCATAAATAGTGGCTATAAATGCAGTTGCTACACCTGCACCTAGCTTTTGTGGATCTGTAATAAAAGACATAGCCTGAATAAGACCAAGCACGGCACCTAAAATACCAATAGTAGGACTGTAACCTCCCATTGCTTCATAAACGCGACCAGCCTCTAATAAACGGTCTCTTTCTAATAATAAGTCAATTTCTAGCGTATCTCTTATTTTGTGTTCTGAGCAACCATCTACAAGTAAACTTAACCCTTTTGCCGCATACGCATCAGGATGAGTAAGCGCTTCATTTTCAAGAGCAAGATAGCCTTCTTGACGCGCCTTTTGAGACCAACGTTTAACCTGCTCAATAGCCTCGTCAATATCATATTGTGGAGATATAAAAACCCAATGACTTATCTTTAACATTTTTTTAAATGTACTTGTTGATGTTTGTAGCATCACGGCACCAAGCGTACCACCAAGTACAATTATAAGCGCAGGTCCGTTAAATAATGCAGATACATCACCCCCCTCTAACGAATAGCCTATAGCTATAGCGCCAAGAGCAATAAATAAACCAAGTACCGAAAGCTTATCCACAACCTATCTCTCTTTTAATCCGCGTTGCCACCTCAGCTAAAGGCAAGCTTTCACTCGCTAAGCCAGCATTAGTAACTGCTTGTGGCATTCCATAAACAACACAGCTTTTCTCATCTTGTGCCCAAATAGTTGCACCAGTTTGTTTTAGCATTCTTGCACCATCGCGTCCATCAGCTCCCATACCTGTTAAAACAATAGCAAGTACATCGCCTTGGTACGCTTTTGCAACGCTTGCAAACGTTACATCTACACTAGGCTTGTAACTAATTCGCTCACTATGATCTTCAAATACTCGTAATGTTTTAGCTGAGCCGCGTCCCTCTACCATCATTTGTTGTCCACCAGGCGCTAAATAAGCAGTACCCGGTTGTAGGCGATCGCCTTGTTGTGCCTCTTTTACTTTAATTTGGCACAACCCATTTAAGCGAGCCGCAAATGCCGGTGTAAATGCAGCGGGCATATGCTGAATCAATAAAATAGGATGCGCAAAGTTAGCCGGTAATTGAGTTAATATTGTTTGTAATGCAACAGGCCCTCCTGTTGAAGTTCCAATAACAACAAGTTTATACTGCTTTCCACTCGCGCGTATTGACGGTGTATTAGCTCTAGAATGAGCAACAGTTGTAGATTCTTCACGTTGAAAGCTTCTATCTGGCTGCTTTATACTTGTATTTTTAGCTAAGCTTGAGGGTGTTACAGGGGTATTGGATGTAAGCTTTGTTGGTGTAAGAGGCTTAAAAGAACGCGGGATGCGTCTACGACCAATTTCTTTAACCTTTGTTTGTAAAAGTTTTATAGCATCTTCATTGTTACGCGCAATATCTTCAAACTTTTTAGGTAAAAAATCCATTGCACCAGCGTCTAAAGCATCAAGTGTTGCTGTTGCTCCATTACGTGTTAAAGATGAAAACATCAAAATAGGCGTTGGATTACTCGCCATGATCTCTTTTACCGCACTAATACCATCAAGCACAGGCATTTCTACATCCATTGTAATCATATCAGGGCGTAGCTGAGCTGTTTTATCAACAGCCTCTCTACCATTAACGGCAAAGCCTATAACTTCAATATCGCTATCTTGCTCAAGAATTTCACTTACTCTGCGGCGAAAAAAACTTGAATCGTCAACAACTAAAACTTTAACGGCCATTTAGCTCTCTTATTTAATTTAAGTGTAGATGCACCTTACAGTGCATCTACTTTATTATCAGCCAGCGTAATGTTTTAACAGGTTAGGAACATCTAAAATCAGCGCTATACCACCATCCGAAGTAATAGTCGCACCGGCCATGCCTGGTGTACCTTGTAATAGAGCATCAAGTGGTTTTATAACCACTTCTTCTTGCCCGATCAATGAGTCAACAACAAAGCCTACTTGTTGCGTGCCTATTTGCACAATAACAACGTGTCCTTGGGCCTTACGTTGTGAGCGGTCGGCGCCTTTCACTAACCAATGCTCTAGGTAAAATAGTGGAATTGCTTTTTTACGAACAATAACAGTTAGTTGACCATTCACTACATTTGTTTTATTTAAATCAAAGTGAAAAATTTCACTAACGCCAGCCAGAGGCAATGCAAATGTTTGCTCACCAACAATAACCATTAAGGTTGGTAATATAGCCAGTGTTAGCGGTACTTTTATTTCTAAAATAGTACCAACACCTAGTTCAGATTGAATACTTACAGAGCCATTAAGTTGAATGATTTTGGTTTTAACTACATCCATACCTACACCGCGACCTGAAATATCCGAAATCTCTTCTTTAGTCGAAAAGCCAGGCGCAAAAATTAGGTTATATGCTTCAGTATCAGAAAGTCGACTTGCTTGGTCATGATCAAGTACGCCTTTGTTAATTGCTATTTTTTTCAGCTTTTCAGCATCCATACCAGCACCATCATCTTGAATGGTAAGTAAAATATGGTCGCCTTGTTGAGAAGCGGATAAGGTAACAGTACCTGTTCTTGGTTTTCCTGCGGCTTCGCGTAAATCAGGCATTTCAATACCATGATCAACTGAATTTCGCACTAAATGCACTAGCGGATCGGCAAGAGCTTCAACTAAGTTTTTATCTAAGTCGGTTTCTTCACCGATTAGTAATAAATTAATGTCTTTATTTAAAGTTCTCGCTAAATCTCGAACAACGCGAGGAAAACGACCAAATACTTTTTTGATAGGCTGCATGCGTGTTTTCATAACCGCACCTTGCAAATCAGCTGTAACAACATCTAAGTTAGATATTGCTTTACCCATTGCTTCACTATCTGAATTAGTCGCTAAGCTAACCAAACGATTACGTACCAATACCAACTCACCTACCATGTTCATAATTTGATCAAGGCGCTTAGTATCAACACGTACTGTAGTTTCTGCTGCCGGTGGTGTTGCTTTTTTAACAGCAGGTGTGCTCGGCGCTTTAACAACCGGTTTACCTACTGGTTTTATTGCTGCTTTTACAACTGGTGCTTTTGCCGGTTCAGCTTTTTTATTTTGTACTACTGGAGCGACTTTCGCAGATGCTGGTTTTTTAGGTGCAGCCGAAACGTTTTCAATCGATTTAGGTGCACTTCCTTTGCCATGAAGTTCATCAAGCAAAGCTTCAAATTCATCATCACTAATTTCATCATTTGAAGAGTCTATAGCATTAGTAGCTGAGGATGATTTTTGTTCTGTACCTTTATTAGTTGGGCTCGTATTTTGAGTCGCTATTGAGTCATTTTTTATTTCGACAGCACCAAAACTACCCACGCCATGTAACTCATCTAATAAGTTATCAAACTCATCATCTGTAATATCACCACTCAAATCATTGCTACTTATTGACCCTTGAATGGTAGGGCTTTTGCCTTTTCCATGTAATTCGTCAAGTAAGTTTTCAAATTCATCTTCCGTTATTTCATCAATTTGAGTATCAGAAGTAGATGCAGTTGACCCTGTAGGAGGGTTAAATAACTCATCAAAAGCAAATGGGTCTTCGTCATCTAATTCTGGGGCTTCAACTATTTCATTTTGAGGTTGCTCAATATCAACCTCTGAAGATGAACCGGTGAGTTCTTCCTCTGTTGGTGGTAAGCCTAATTTATGTAAAACTTGAAGTAATTGAGGATCTGCGGGTTCTGGCTTATCGCGATTTTGAATCGTTGCGAACATTTCATTAATGGTGTCGAGTGCTTGTAAAATAACATCCATTAATTCAGAGTTTACTGTGCGTACACCCTGTCTGAGTAAATCGAATACATTTTCTGCGCCATGACAAGCATCAACCAACTCCGTCATTGCTAAGAATCCTGCACCACCTTTTACGGTATGAAAGCCTCTGAATATAGCATTCAATAACTCTGTATCTTCTGGATTGTTCTCCAGTTCAACTAACTGTTCAGATAAAAGCTCAAGGATTTCTCCTGCCTCTACAAGAAAGTCTTGTAAAATATCTTCATCGACTTCAAACATGCAGTTACTCTCCTCTTAGAAGCCCAAACTTGATAAAAGATCATCGACTTCATCTTGATCAGATACAACATCATTACGCGATTCTTTATCAATAATAGGGCCTTCTGGTCCTGCTAATGTTTGTGCGCTAACCGGGTCTTCTGTTTTTTGTTGTTCTATTGTGTCAGCAGTATTCACATCTTGCGCAGCAAAAGCTGTTAACAGATGGAGTAAGCTTTCTTCAACTTCTCTTACAAGCTCCATAACTCGACGAATAACTTGCCCTGTCAAATCTTGGTAATCTTGAGCCATGAGTATATTGGTCATTAAGCTTTGTAATTCATCAGTTTTATGATGAGAGTTATTCATAAACTTATCGATGCTGTGGCATAGTGTTTTAAATTCGCCAAGATCAATTTCGCGGCTCATTAAGCGATCCCATGTCGGTTTAATATGGGCCACTTCATTAGCTAACTCCTGAGCTATTGGTAACCCAGCTTCAACCGCATCCATTGTTTTATTAGCAGCGTTTTCTGTCATTTCTATAACATAATTAAGCCGCTTTTGAGCATCTGGAATAGCATCAGTTGTTATGTTGGTTAAACGCGTATCAAGCTCAAAACTTTTTAAAGCTTCGTGTAATTGACGAGTTAATTTTCCAACTTCAGCAAATATTTCTGACTGCTCTTTAGACGCGGTGTCTAAAATTAATTCATCGGCTTTATCTTGCTCACCATTTTCTAAAAAAACAACGAGCTGGCGAGCTTGTTCTAACGTTATTCGAGGCGCAGCAAGTGCTGACATAAGCCTCTCCCCTTCATTAACCTAAGCGTTCAAACACTTTTTCTAATTTTGTTTTCAATGTTCCAGCCGTAAATGGTTTAACAATATAACCATTAACACCAGCTTGAGCTGCAGCTATTATCTGTTCTTTCTTAGCTTCTGCAGTCACCATTAAAACAGGTAGGTGCTTTAGTTTATCATCAGCTCTAATCGCCCTTAAAAGGTCAATACCCTGCATTCCAGGCATATTCCAATCTGTAACTACAAAGTCAAATGATTGATTTTGTAGCATAGGTAAAGCAGTTGAGCCATCATCTGCTTCTTGAACATTAGTAAAGCCTAAGTCACGCAATAAATTTTTAATAATACGTCTCATTGTCGAAAAATCATCAACAACAAGAATTTTCATGTTTTTATCCAAAACATCCTCCGGTGAGGTCTTAACCTTGTTTACTTACTACTAGTTTATCCAGTCATTGATTTTTGCTTTGAGCTTAATCATCGCCTGACCATGTATCTGACTTACACGCGATTCACTTACATCGAGTATATGTCCAATCTCTTTTAAATTCATTTCATCGTTATAGTACAAAGAGAGTACCATCGCATCTCGCTCAGGCAATGACTTTATTGCACTTAACAATGATTCATTAAAGCGTTCATTTTTAACATTATTAAAGGGTTTGTCTAGCGTTAAATCTTGACCTGCTGGAGTGATAACATCGTCATCTATTCCCAAGTCTTCAATGCCTAAAATTTTACTTGAATTTACATCATTTAAAATATGATGGTACTCATTTAGCGAAATTTCAAGTTTTTCAGCAACTTCTGTATCTGTTGGCTCACGATTTAACGCTTTTTCTAATGTAGTAATAGTCTCGGCTACAAGGCGGCTTTTACGGTGTACTGAGCGAGGAGCCCAGTCACCGCGTCGCATTTCATCAAGCATTGCTCCACGAATACGAATACCTGCAAATGTTTCAAAGCTTGCACCTTTAGTAGCGTCAAAGTTTTTTGATGCCTCTATTAGACCAATCATGCCTGATTGAATTAAATCATCGAGCTGAACACTAGGAGGCAAGCGAGCAATTAAGTGACACGCCACTTTTTTGACAAGTGATGCATGCTTTTCAACAATCACATTTAAATTTTGTGTTGACTGATATCCCATAGCTCTATTTACCGATATTGTCATAATTAGCCGTTAACCAGCTTCTCAATAAAAAACTCTAAATGCCCAGAAGGTTGATTAGGTATAGGCCATTTTACAGCTTTCGTCGCGAGTGCTTTAAAAGCTAATGCCGCAGGTGAATTTGGAAATAATTCTACAATGACTTTTTGACGACGCGTTGCTTTACGCATATTTTCGTCATAAGGAACAATAGCCACCAGCTCCATAGACACATCTAAAAAGCGATCGGTTACTTTGGAAAGTTTTGCGAAGAGTTCGTGACCTTCGCGCATGCTGCGAACCATATTCGCAACAATCTTAAATTTATATACACCATGCTCACGACTTAAAACTTTAATAAGTGCGTATGCATCAGTGATCGATGTTGGTTCATCACAAACGACAACCATTACATCTTGTGCTGCACGTGAAAAGCTTAGCACCATATCTGAAATGCCGGCGGCAGTGTCTACAATTAATATATCAAATTCGGTATTTAATTCGCTAAAAGCACGAATAAGGCCAGCATGCTCTGATGGTGATAACTCAACCATACTTTGAGAGCCTGATGTTGCTGGTACTATTTTAATTCCGCCTGGACCTTCAACTAAAATCTCATCGAGTTCACATTCGCCAGATAATACGTGCGATAAATTACGTTCAACACGCAGTCCAAGCATCACATCACAGTTTGCTAAACCTAAGTCGGCATCAAGTACTAATACTCGATTTCCTTGCTGACCAAGTGCTATTGCGGTGTTAAGGGAAACATTTGTTTTACCTACACCACCTTTACCACCGGTCACAGCGATAACTTTTACGCCGTTGTTATTGTTTTGACTCATTTTGCGCAGGCCGCTTGCTTGATCTAATACTGTGTTAATCATACATCCCTACTGTGCTCGACGCCACTGATTGGTGTCTTGAATGTTGTGCTTTTATTCTTTTTAAATACAATTGCTCAGCTTTTTTTACTAGTTTTTCGGCATTTGCAACACGAATGTCTTCAGGAACTCGTTGACCATTAGTAAGATACCCTATTGGGAGGCGGTTTTGAATCGCAATACTAATAATCTCACCTAAACTTAAAGATTCGTCTAATTTAGTAAAAATACAACCACTTAACTGTACTTTTTTAAAATGCCTTACTGTTTCTTGCAATACGTTTATTTGTGCTGTTGCACTTAGTACAAGATAGCTACGAATATCAACACGCTGATTACGCATTAGCGTATTTAACTGCTCTGTTAAACGCAAGTCTCGTTGGCTCATACCTGCAGTATCTATTAATACTAGACGCTTATCTCGTAAATGATATAAAACTTCAGCTAATTCATTAGCATCTTTAACCTGCTTTACACCACAACCAATGATTCGACCATAAGTTGCAAGCTGTTCATATGCACCAATTCTGTATGTATCGGTGGTAATTAACGCAACTTTATCGGCACCGTATTTTTGTGCTCCTAAGGCTGCTAATTTAGCTACAGTTGTTGTTTTACCAACTCCTGTTGGTCCTACTAATGCGTAAACACCGCCTTGGCGTAGTATTTCATTATTGGTTGTTTGCATTTGGTCTTCGACCATAGTCAATAAAGCTTTCCAGCCTTGCTGACGAGAAACATCATCAGGAACAAAGCATGCCATTTGCTCTGCAACTTCTTTATCTATTCCCATACCAACTAAGCGGTCAATCATACATGCACGAGTTGGGTCGCGGCGTGCCATATCTTGCTGCATTAATCCTGATACTTGGTGTTCTAATAATTGACGTATTGCATTCATCTCTTCACGCATTGACGTTATTTCTTCACTTTCATTATTTTTAACTGTTTGGCGTGTAGTAACAGGGCTCTCTAAATCATCAAAATCACGGTCTAAATCGTCAAAACCTAAACTATCGGCTTGAGTATGTGGTCTTGCTGGTGCAGAGTTTTCACGTGCAAACATATTACTTGTAGGGCGTTGTTTTACTGCAGGCTCTTGATAATTTTCGGTAGTATCGATTCCTGACTGTGAAAACATAGATGCAAGTTCAGGAGAGCGAGGGCGTGGTGATTGACGCTCTAATAAGGCTTCTAGGCTATCAGCAACTTTTGCTTGTTGTACAGGCTTTGAACGTTGAGGTTCTGGTTTCACAAAGTTATGCATACTTTGTGATTGCGCCATACGGTTAGCACGCTCTGGCGGTGCATTTTGTGGTTGGGCTACTGCTTTAGGGGCTGCTTTTTCATAGTCAACAGCTGCAACAATCTCAACACCGTTGGCAAGCTTTTTGTTTGACATAATAACCGCATCAACACCTAACTCATCTTTAACTTCTTTAAGTGCAGTGCGCATATCTTTAGCAAAAAAACGTTTAATTTTCATTATTTAACCCCTGTTGAAATCTTATTGTTGGCCTACCGAGCTAACAATCTTAATCTGTCTTTCGTCTGGTACCTCTTGGTAAGACATCACTCGCAATCCTGGAATGGTGTACTTAACAAAACGAGATAACACAGTGCGTAACATTCCTGATGTCAGCAATATCGAAGGTTCACCAGCCATTTCTTGATTTTGATGCGCTTCACTTAATGATATTTGAAGTCGCTCTGCAAGACCTGGCTCTATTCCGGCACCTTCGTCACCTGCATTCTGTAATGACTGATGCAACATCTGTTCCAACTCAGGTGCCAAGGTTATGACAGGGATTTCTGAAGACATACCAACAGCATCTTGAACAATTAATCTGCGCAATGAAATACGTACCGCAGCCGTTAATACATCAGGGTCTTGGCTTCGAGGACCGTACTCTACAAGGGTTTGTACTATTGAGCGCATGTCGCGTATTGCAACACCTTCGTTTAATAGATTCTGTAATACTTTTACAATTGCAGTTAAAGGAAGCACATCTGGCACTAGCCCTTCCACTAAACGAGGATGGCTTTTAGCTAGCATATCAAGTAAGTTTTGAACTTCTTCATGACCAAGTAATAAGGCAGCACTGTTCGTTAATAATTGACTAATATGCGTAGCAACAACGGTCGCTGAATCAACTACGGTATACCCTAAAGATTGCGCCTCATCTTTTTGATCTGGCTTAATCCACACTGCATCTAGTCCAAATGCCGGGTCTTTTGTTTCCACCCCTTTTATAGGACCAAAAACTTGCCCCGGGTTAATAGCCAGCTCATCACCGTGTTTTAGCTCCCCTTCACCAGTTGAAACACCCATTAGTGTTATTCTGTATGCATTAGGGTCTAACTCTAAATTATCGCGAATATGAACCGGCGGTACTAAAAAGCCTAATTCTTGAGAAAGCTTTTTACGAACGCCTTTAATACGGTTTAATAGCTCTCCACCTTGAGATTGATCTACCAACGGAATTAATCTGTAACCTACTTCTAAGCCAATTACATCAACCTGTTGAACATCATCCCAGCCAAGCTCTTTTTGCTCTTGTTTATTTGCAACGCCTGTTCCTACAGCCCCTCCATTAGCAGCCTCTTCTGCTTCTGCAGCAGCGGCTTTAATTTTAACTTGTTGCGTGTAATAAGCTAAATACCCTAAAAGTGCACCTAAGCTTAAAAAGGCAAAATGTGGCATGCCAGGGACCAAACCCATTATTATTAAAATACCTGATGCAATAAATAATGATTTTTCGTTACCGAGTTGTTTCTTAAATTGATCACCCATATTGAGTGATTCATTTTGGCGCGTTACAACAATCGCAGTACCAATTGAAAGTAGTAAAGAAGGAAGTTGAGCAACTAACCCATCACCAATAGTAAGTAATGTATAAACTTCCATCGCATGACCAAAGCTTAAATTATGTTGAATCATCCCAACAAATAAACCACCGACTATATTAATAATCAAAATAATGATGCCAGCAATAGCATCACCTTTTACAAATTTACTCGCACCATCCATTGAGCCGTAAAAATCGGCTTCGCGCGTTACTTCTTCGCGTCGGTCACGTGCTTGCTCAGCACTAATAAAACCGGCATTTAAATCAGCATCAATTGCCATTTGTTTACCAGGCATTGCATCAAGGGTAAAACGTGCAGATACTTCTGAAATACGCCCTGCACCTTTTGTAATTACCACAAAATTAATAATGATTAAAATTAAGAATACAACCAAACCAACTGCGTAGTTACCGCCTATAACAACTGAGCCAAAGGCTTCAATTACTTTACCAGCGGAATCACCACCATTATGACCTTCAAGTAACACAACACGTGTACTGGCCACATTAAGGGCTAAGCGCATAATCGTTGCAATCAACAGCACAGCCGGAAACATACCAAATTCGACAGGCTTCATGGTATATACGGTAACCAAAAGAACCACTAGGGCTAAAGCTATATTGAACGAGAAAAGGATATCAAGTAAGAAAGGAGGTAATGGTAAAATAACCATCCCCAAGGCAGCAAGAACAAGTAAAGGTGTACCTACCCCTTTAGCATATTCTTTTTTATCTCTGTTAAGTTGTTGTAATACAGCTTTAAAACTCATAATTCTACAATTTCAAAAAATTGACACTACGTAGAATTAGCAATAACTATTCCAAGTTAATAAATTAGCTGTATTAAGATGTTAATACTTATAAGCATCGGGGATAGGAAGCTTACTCTTAAGCTTAGTTGGACGCTTTCCGCGCCCCTTATTAAAGCGCTTAAGCTGAAATACATAAGCTAAAACTTGAGCAACTGCGGTAAAAAGCTGATCTGGAATTTGATCGCCCACTTCTGCCGTATGATAAAGTGCTCGAGTAAGCATAGGTGATTCAACTATAGGGACTTCATTACCAATAGCGACTTTACGTATTTGCATCGCCATTTCATCTGCACCTTTGGCAAGCACAATAGGGGCACCTGCTCGCTCTGTATCGTATTTTAATGCCACTGAGTAATGCGTTGGGTTAGTAACAATAACATCGGCATCTGGTACATCTTGCATCATGCGCTTTTGCGACATTTGCCTTTGCGTTTGCCTTATTCGAGCTTTTATTTGAGGATCACCCTCTGAATTTTTATACTCATCTTTAATTTCTTGCAACGTCATTTTGAGTTGTTTGTTATGGTTATAGCTTTGAAATGGTGCATCAATAGCAGCAATAACAATTAACGTGCAAGAGAGCCCTAAAAACATCCATCCTAAAATCTCTAAGGCATGAATAATATTACCCGGTGCGCTTTCTACACTTAAATGAAGTATCTCATCAAAATAAGTATTAATTAAAAAAACAGCAAAACTAGCAACTAAACCAAACTTTAAAAGTGACTTTACAAGCTCAATAGCAGCTTGTGGACCAAACATGCGTTTAAAACCTTTCATTGGTGACATTTTACTCGCTTTTGGCGCAGCTGCTTCCCAACTAAAATTAAAGCCACCTAATAGCGTATTACCAATAAATGCTGCAAAAACAATTATTAATACAAACATAGCCATCGGAAACATTAAAGCATCTGAAACCTCTCCCCATACAGCAAACATTTTTGTTGTATCGTAAGTTTCACTTCGGTTAAGGCTGAGCGTCCTACCCATAATATTGTATAAAGCTTTGCCTATTTCAGGACCGTACATTAATAATGAAATTGCAGAAAAAATAAGAACAAACATAGTTCCAAGTTCTTTTGAACGGGCTATTTGACCTTTCTTTTTGGATTCTTCGATTTTTTTGGATGTGGGTTCTTCTGTTTTTTCTTGTCCTGAATCTTCAGACATTACTCTCTCCTAAGGCGAACAACCAACTAAGCTACACATTAACTCAATCATTTTTAACCACTGAAACTCAAATTGAGATACAAAGTTGCCCAGCGTAGCCCAAATAATAATAAGCCCAGCAACTAAAGTAAGTGGAAAGCCAATAGAAAAAACATTTAGCTGAGGTGCTGCACGCGTCATAATGCCAAACGACATATTTATAACAAGCATAGCGGTAAGAGGCGCAAGTGAAAGCACAAGCGCTGTAGTAAACATCCAGCTGCCCCACGTCACTATGTCCCAGTAATGATCTACAGACCACCAATTACCATCAATTGGCAATACATCAAAGCTATGCACAACCATTTGAATCATCATTAAATGACCATTAAATACAAAAAATAAAAGTGTCGCTAAAATAAGAAAAAATTGTCCAACAGCAGGAACACTTGCACCATTTGAGGGATCAATAACAGAAGCAAAACCTAAACCGGTTTGCATTGCTAGTATTTGCCCAGCTAATACAAAGGTATTTAATAAAAGGATAGAAGCGAAGCCAATAGCAGTCCCTATCAGCATTTGTTGTATAACAACTAAAATCATTTCAAACGAAAACAAGTTAGTAAAAGTAGATGGTGGTAGGACAGGCACAACAACAAAGGTTACAACAACAGACAAACCCATTTTTATTCGTGTAGGTACATTTTTAGCACCCAAACCCGCCATAATCATGATCATTGAACTGATACGTATTAAAGGCAGCAAAAAATCGCTCAACCATTGAATTACAACTGAAAATGGATACTCCACATTTAGCCTGCAATTTCAGGAATAAGTAAAACTAAGCGAGTAAAAAAGTCCATCAATTCTTGCGTAATCCAATGCCCACCAATTATTAAGGCGCTAATTGTAATTAATAAACGAGGTAAAAAGCTTAATGTTTGTTCATTGATAGAGGTTGCTGCTTGAAATACAGCAACTACTAAGCCAATTATTAAGCCAGGCACTACAATAGCAGAAACCAACTTAATAATTAAAAACAGAGCATCACTAAGAATATCAACAAAAATTTCTGGTTCCATGCTGTACTCCTAGTTAGGCATTTGCTTTTTATTAAGCATCATCATGTTCCTAAACCAAAGCTTTTAGCTAAAGTCCCCATAACTAAGCTCCAACCATCAACAAGTACAAATAGCATAATTTTAAATGGGAGAGATACAATCATCGGTGAAAGCATCATCATACCCATTGCCATTAAAACGGAGGCAACGACTAAATCAACGATTAAAAATGGGATAAAAAACATAAAACCAATAATAAAAGCTGTTTGTAATTCACTGGTTACAAATGCAGGGATCAACACGATTAAAGGTGTATCCTCGGGCGAATCTAACTGATCGTAACCGGCTATTTTAGCAAATGTTTCTAAGTCTTTAATTCGAACCTGCGACAACATAAACGTTTTCATAGGTTCTTTAGCAAGCTCAAGCGCTTGTACCGATGTTACTTGCTCGTTTAAATATGGCTCTATTGCGCGCTCATTTACTTGTTGATAAATAGGCGACATTATAAAAATGCTTAAAAAAAGCGACATACCTAATAACACTTGATTGGAAGGCGTTGATTGCAAACCAATTGCTTGGCGTAAAATAGCAAGTACAACAATAATACGTGTAAATGAGGTCATCATAATTATAGCGGCGGGTATAAAGCTCAGCGCCGTCATAATAGCTAGAACTTGTAATGTTACCGAGTAATCTTGCGTGCCATCTGCGTTTGTTGTAATAGTCAGTGCATCAATACCTTCGGCACTTACGTTGGGTGCAAACACAATAACTAAAATAATAAGCAGCCACTTTGTCATAATATCATTTCTTTTTATTTTGGTTTGTTTGTGGATTTAAGAGTTTACTAAAGCGTTTTGCCAGCTCAGGTAATTCTTTTTCACTTAATGGAGTCTCTAATTTATGCAGATAATTAATACTATGAGGTGTCACCCCTAATAAATGTTGTGCGTTATCTATTTCAACAACCAATAAACGCTCGCGTGAGCCTAACGGCAAACTACGGACAACTTTAAATTCATCACTATTTGCTAAATTTGGATTAAGCTTTTTAACAAAAAAAGCAAGTACCACAATAAGTACTAACACCATAACAAGTGACAACACCATAGAGAGTATATCTCCTGTTGGTGTTGCTACATCTGCTTTTGAAAAAACGGAACTCGTTAAAGCAATAAATGCATTCATCGTAGCTTTTTGATCCGCTCTACTTGGCTAATTACGTCAGTTAAACGAATACCAAACTTATCATTAACTACAACTACTTCTCCATGAGCAATCAAAGTACCATTAACAAGTACATCTAGCGGCTCACCCGCCACACGGTCAAGTTCAACAACTGACCCCTGATTTAGCTGTAATAAATTACGAATATTAATTTTAGAGCGCCCCACTTCCATCGAAATAGTAACGGGGATATCTAAAATAGTATCCAGTTTACGTTTTTCATCACCACTGATTTCGTGTTTTGAATCACTTAACTCGTCTAATTCAGCAACATGTGCCTCAGCACCGTTTTCTGGACTTTCGGCTTCTGCTAATGCTGCTGCCCACTCATCCATCGTATCTTGATCATCGCTCATACATTTAACCTTTTAATCAATTACCAGTCTAAGTCTACACCGTCAGAGAGGTGTAAATCATCTTCTAGTTCTGCTAATTCTGCATCTGAATCAATTTTCTTGCCGCCTTTAGTAAATACATGCAGCTCAGACTTAACTGAATCAGGACGTTTAATTTTTTCACTAATTTGTAGGGCAACATTGTCGCGAGAGCGACCCATTTTAGCCCTGAATGTAGGTAACTCTTCAACAAATACAGTTATGTGTTCAGGCATTTCCACTGGAATAATATCACCTGCTTTAAGCTCCATTATTTGTTTTAGGGTTAAATCAACTTCAAGTAATTGAGTCGACATTTCAACCTCTACATCCATTATTTCATCGCGAAGCGCTTTGCTCCAGCGTAAATCGGTATCTTCAGTATCAGACTGAACACCCGCATCTAACAACTCTCTAATTGGCTCAAGCATAGAATAAGGCAATGCAATATGAAAATCGCCACCACCACCATCAAGCTCAATATGAAAAGAACTAATAACAACAACCTCAGTAGGGCTAACAATATTAGCCATAGCTGGGTTTACTTCTGAATCAAGATACTCAAAAGACACATCCATAACGGGTGCCCACGCTTCTTTATAATCTTCAAAGATTATTTTAAGTAGCATTTGCACTATTCGGCGCTCTGTAGGTGTAAATTCGCGCCCTTCAATTTTTGCATGATAGCGACCATCACCACCAAAAAAGTTATCAACCAAAATAAACACAAGTCGTGCTTCCATGGTGATAAGCCCAGTGCCTTTTAATGGTCTAAATCGCACCATATTTAAGCTAGTAGGCACAAATAAAGTATGAACGTATTCACCAAACTTAATCATCTGAACGCCGTTAATAGACACCTCAGCGGTGCGACGCATCATATTAAATAGGCTAATTCGCATGTGGCGGGCAAAACGTTCATTAACAATTTCCAGTGTCGGCATGCGACCACGTACAATCCGATCTTGCGAAGAAAAATCGTACTGGAGCGTACTTCCTCCACCGTCTTCACTGTCGTGTATATCTTCCTCTTCAACGTCATCAACACCATGTAATAGCGCATCAATTTCTTCTTGGGATAATAAATCGCTCACGCTAACCCCTTATTGCATCACAAAGCCGGTAAATAACACCCGCTCTATAACTTTGCTGCCTTCTAAATCTAATAATGCAGCTTGTACTTTTTCAAGCGCAGTAAAACGAAGTGTCTCTTTACCTGCACTTGTACCTAACTCATCAGCTGTTGTAGTTGAAAATACACTTAACAATGTACCTTCAATAAGCGGAATGTGTTTTTTCGCAGTTTCTTCATTTATATCGCCACGCACTAATAACTGAACTTTAATTTGTACTGTTCTATCACGGCTTGAGCTGGGCACAGTAAACACAAATGGTCTTGGCATAGCTACATATAAAGCACTTCCTATTTCAGCAGATGAACCAGCGGCCTCTGATGGAGCTTCTTCAGATATTGTAGTCTCTTCATCAAGTGTTTCAACAGAGTCGTCAGAGCCCGACATTAAAAAATAACCTGCAGCGCCACCTACAACAAGTAAAACAGCGATAATAATAATTATTAATTTCTTTTTACTTTTACCTGTTTCTTCAATTTCTAAACTAGTGTCTTCAGCCATTGTATTTCCTTTATTCTTAAAGGTACTTACTTGTTTTAGTTATTATAATAGCAGTACTTAGGCATAGTAATCTATTGATGATGAAGTTTGTTGACGAGAACTTTGCTGTCCACTGCCTGTTGTATCATCATTTTCATCAATAACTGAATTTTTATTAGCCAAAGTACCCCTGGAATCGCTTTCATTATGCTCTGCACCCTCACTTCCTGAGCCTCCGTAAGAGATTGTACTCTCGCCTAAATCTATACCTTGCTGCGCAAGCATTTCACGTAATCGCGGAAGCGATTGCTCTAGCGCTTCTTTTGCTTGTTGATTTTGTACTACAAAGTTTATTTGAGCTTGTTCTGCATCACTTCTGATCCGTATTTGCATGCTCCCCATTTCTGGTGGATCAAGACGTATTTCAGCTTCTTTATTATTAATACTTAGCATTGAGCTAACACGCTCTTGAAGCAGTTTAGCTGCATCACTTTTAATAATATTTATAGCCTGCATCACACCAGGGTCAATACTAACTTGCTTAACTTGAGCTGTACTTTGTAGAGCTTGAGATTGCAATGCTTGGATATCTATAACGGACTCTTCATAGCTAAGTATATTGTTATCACTTAGGGTATTTGCTTGTGACGTACTAAAACCACCCGTTATTTGTGCTAGCAATTTGGTCACTTTATTTGTAGGCTGATCAGCACTATTGCTACGAGTACTTTCTTTTTGAAGAGTATCAAACTGTTTTTCTAGCCCCTCGTCTTTAGATAAATTACTCATCAATTTATTTGATTCATTACCATCTAATTTTGAGTCTTGTTTTTGTACTTCATTAATTGTTATTGACTTATCAATAGAGGTTTTTAAATCACTTATAGTTTCTTTAAGAGATATTAATTGCTCACCTTTTGGCTCTGCATTTTTCATATAGCTATTTAATTGAGAAAGTAATGCTTGTTTTTCAGTTGTTGTTAATGCATCCACTTCGGAACTAACGCTTTGTTTTGATACCGCTGTTGATGACTGCTCATTCTCAGTAATATATTGTGCGAGCATCTGCTTGAGTGCAGTTACGTTGTCGTTACTTTGTGGTTTATCCATCGCTTGAATTTGTGTGTTTAATTGCTCACGCTGCTCAGGAGTTAAGCTTGCGAGTGTTTTGTCTGATTTAATTAAGCTAGCATCTTTATTGAGTAATGATTCGATAGCCGTGGTTTTGGTGCTATCTGTTTTTGCTGATTCAGATTGTTCAGTAACTACCTTGCTATCTCCTTGAGCCAAAACGTCAAGCTCAGCGTCATTAGTTACTATATTTGCTTTATTTAAACCCGTACTTATTGGTTGTGTACTTTCACCAACATGCTTTTTAATTGAGGTGTCTATAGCCTGAGCTGAATTAATTTGTGCCAGCATATTATCGCCGGATAAAAGTGAATCATTATCAGTTTTCTTTCCATCTGACGTATCACTTTTCTCAGATTCTTTATGCGTAGAGCTATCAAGCTCCTTCGTTTTTGGCTCAGATGAATTGTGGGCATTATATAATTGGCTTAAAAATTCAACGCCCGTACTTTCGCTACTTTCACTTAAACCATTGTCTTTAATAGCTAAGTAAGTGTCTTTTTCAGACCTTATTACAGTTGAGATGTCATTCATCGCCATAAATCACCCATTAATAGGCGGCAATGCACCACCGCACATCACCAAAAAATTAAATACACTGTTCAGTAAAGCAATTAACGTGCCTAATTTACAAGCTTTTACGACGTTGAAAAAATTGATTTGATGAAAATTCATCCAACATTTTTTGCTCATTTTTAGCGACTAAAACATCCGCTTTTAATTTTTGTTTTTCGATTAGTTTTGCAACTGCTTTGGCTTTAATTTGTTGCTTTAGCCATATAGCTTTACGTTGAATTACCACCTGCTTTGCTGTATTTACAGTTCCTGCTTGTTGACGAATTGCTTCTTCTATTTTTGCTATAAAAGCATGGTACTGACTAAACCCTGCACTTGATAAACCCGACTGACCTTTGACATGCAATTGCTGTGTATACTCCAGTCTAAAGTTATTTAAACCTTGTAGCTTTTGTTGGTTAGCTTGCAAATTTTGGTTTGCTTGCAAGTAACTCATTCGCAAATTTTCTTCTTTCTCATTTTCAATTTTTAGTAATAAATCGAGTTTGTTTTTAGCCATTATGCTTGCCCTAATAACTGAGCAAGACCTTGTAAGCCATCATCATAACTAATCACATCTCGCATACCTTGTTGTAAAAATGCATTTACTCTTGGCATCATATTAATTGCTTGATCAAGCATTTGGTCAGTACCTTTTTGATAAGCGCCTAACGTGATCATATCTTTGTTTTGTTGATACATTGAATACACTTGCTTAAGAACCCGAGCTTGTTGCATGTGCGATTCAGAAACTACTTGAGGCATAACACGCGAAATTGATTTTTCGATATCTATAGCAGGATAATGACCGCTGTCAGCTAAATCCCGCGAAAGTACAATATGTCCATCTAATATCGCTCGCGCTGCATCAGCAATAGGATCTTGCATGTCATCACCCTCACTTAAAACTGTAAAAAAGGCAGTAATTGAGCCTTGTCCTTCACCACCATTACCAGCACGCTCCACCAGCGCAGGTAATTTAGCAAACACCGAAGGCGGATAACCTTTTGTTGCTGGTGGCTCACCTACAGCAAGTGCAATTTCACGCTGAGCCATGGCGTAGCGAGTAACGGAGTCTAAAAGTAATAGTACATTTAAACCTTGATCACGAAAGTACTCTGCAATCGTCACTGCACTTTCACAACCTTTTAAACGCATAAGCGGAGATGAATCAGCAGGAGCTGCAACAACAACAGAGCGTTTACGACCTTCTACACCTAGTATTTCTTCAATAAATTCTTTTACTTCTCGACCACGCTCGCCTACAAGCCCAACTACAATAACGTCGGCTTCACTACCGCGCGTCATCATGCCAAGTAGTACCGACTTACCTACACCAGAGCCCGCAAATAAGCCCATTCGCTGACCTTGTCCTACTGTAATGACTGAATTAATAGCGCGCACACCTACATCCATAGGCTTGCTTATTGGTCGTCTAGAAAGTGGATTTATAGTATTTTGTGCAAATTTTAAATAGTGTTCTGCGTTTATTTTGCCAAGTCCATCGAGCGGACGACCTAAGCCATCAACAACACGTCCTAATAAACTCATGCCTACAGGTAAGCCTAAATTGTTTACTTGTGGGATCACACGTGCGCCAGGTAATACTCCCGAAATATGATCGTTAGGCATTAAATAAAGAGTTTGATCGTTAAAGCCCACTATTTCGGCATCAACAAAGCCATTCATGGTCTCTATTTTACATTGGCTACCAACAGGTGCGCGCAAGCCTCTGGCTTCAAGAGTTAGGCCTACAACTCGTGTTAAAATACCCGCTACAGCAGGTATAGGAGCTTTAACATGTTGTTGATATTGAGATAAGCGTTCGCTTAAAGAAGCATCTTGAGCAGACATAACATGCCAAAAAAGTAGTTAGATACCACTATTATGCAAAAAACTATCCAACGTTTCTTTGACACGCGTTTTTAATGTCATATCGAGTGATGATTGAGCTGTTTTAACTTCACAACCGCCACGTTCAAGTGTTGGTTCTGCTATTAATTGCCAATTATTATCAGTAATCGTTTGCTCACCATAACTGGCTTTAATAAGATCGACATCTTCGGGGTGTAAATGTATTCGCACTTTCTCTTCATCAGCATTAAGTGAATCAATGCTGTGTTTAAGTGTGTGCAAAATAATATCGGGGGAGGTTTTTACTTCTTGATAAATTATTGCTTCAGCCAGCATTACTGCCAGTTGCACTAATTGTTTTTCAGCTTGGTCATCCACTTTATTAAGCGGATTAGTTAAGCTATCTAAAATAGTACGTAAGGCAGTTAACTGCTCTTCAATTAACGGTTTTACGTCTTCATGACCTTGGGTTTTACCAATTTCAATTCCTTCTTTGTAACCAGCTTCTTTGCCCTCGGTTACACCCTTATCAAAGCCATCAATATAACCTTGCTCATGCCCTTGTTTAAGCCCTTCTTCATAAGCATCTTGCCTAATGCGTTCAAGCTCAACCATAGTAAGAGAAGGTAATTCAGGCTCTTCTACCTCATCATCCATTGGCATTTCTTCTGCCATTTCTTTTCTGTATAAATCAGAAAGTGGCGTACCAAATGCAGTAGAGCGATTACCAAAACTTTTCTCATCAGGGGCTAAATCAGGCGTTGCCCAATTTTTTAGTAATTCATCGGCTTCTTCAGCATTAAGTGGGCGTCCTTTTAACTTACTCATGGTTTACAAGAACTCCTCACCGCCGCCACCGCCGAGTTGAATTTCACCAGAGTCAGATAAACGACGCGCTGTTGATAAAATCTCTTTTTGTGCTGCTTCTACTTCACTAATTCTAACCGGTGCCATTGCTTCTAAATCATCGGCAAGCATTTCTGCTGCACGTTTTGACATATTACCGAGTATTTTATCTTTAAGTGCATCATCGGTGCCCTTAATCGCTTTCATTAGTACATCTTGTTGTACTTCACGCAGTATTGCTTGAATACCACGGTCTTCTACTTCCATCAGGTTTTCAAACACAAACATTAGGTCTTGAATTTGCTGAGACATTTCTTCATCGTGCTCACGAATAGAGTCCATTAACTGCCCTTCTACATTCGTATCTAGGTAGTTCATAATATCTGCAGCGGCTTTTAAACCACCCATTTTAGCTGCTTGTGCACCGGCTTGACCTGCAAACTGTTTTTCCATAATTTCGTTTAGCTCTTGCAGTGCTGCTGGCTGTACTTCTTCAAGATTAGCTATACGCATTGTTAAATCTAAGCGAACTTTTTCAGGAAACTGAGCAATAATCTCAGCCGACTGCTCTGGCTCTAAATAAGATAATACAATGGTTTGAATTTGCGGATGCTCATTACGGATAATGTTAGCAACCTGCTTAGAATCCATCCATTTTAACGAATCAAGACCTTTGGCACCCGAGCCCATAACAATTTGGTCAATAAGGCTGGCTGCTTTATCTTCACCTAATGCAGCAGTAAGTGCCTTTTTAATAAAGTCTTCTGATTGAAAACCAATTGTACTAAAACTTTGAATTTGTTCAATAAATAAGTTATGGACAGCGCTTATTTTAGCTTGCGATAAGTCATCCAGCCCAGCCATAGCCATACCCACTTTTTGCACCTGCTTAGGTTCTAGGTGTTTAAGTATTTGAGCTGCATCTTCTTCTGACAAACTCAAAAGTAATATAGCAGCCTTATCTACACCATCTAGCTTATCAACATCAAATGCTGGAGGTAGTTTTTTTTGTTCTTGATCAGTCATCTTCTGTTAACCACGCTTTCACTACTTGTGATGATAGTTCTGGTTCATTAGCTACTAAGGCACGAATTGCTTTGAGTAAATCTTCGTCACCATGTAGGTCTGGTAACTGTAGTGTACCATCGCTTGAGAAACCAATTGAAGCAGAATCAAAGTCTTTATTTAGCATATCAAGCGTGTTGTCGCCAATATCTACGCCAGAGCTAAGTGCATCTTCGTCATATTCTTCAAGCGTGTCATCTGGGTAAATAAGACGTTTAAGCATTGGTTTAACTACAGCCATAATAAGCACAATTATAACCAGTGCACCTAAAGCTAGGCGTACATACTTCATAAACCAATCTTGTTCCCACATAGGAATTTCAATGTTTAAATCGGTTGCTTCACGTACAAACGGCACTGTTACTACTTCAAGCGCATCTCCGCGTTGCATATCAAAACCAACACCACCTTGTAATAAGCGACGAATATTTGACAATGCCTCTACAGAGCGCGGTGTCATTGTGGTTTCACCGTTTTCACCCACTTTAGGAATGTAGTCAACAGCAACCGATACACTAATTCTACGTATAACACCTGTTTGTTGGCGTCTGTGTGAAATAGTGGTGTCGAGTTCATAATTACGTGTTGCTTCTTTATGGCTTCGTGATGGCGCCGTTGCGCTACCCGCACCACCACCATCAGCAACTTCTGGTATATCTGAGTTAATTGGAGGTTGATTTGTTAATGCACCAGGAATACCTACAGCTAGCCCACCCATATTACTTTCTTCAAATGTGGTTTCGCTGCGTATTGCAGGTAGGTCTGGATTATAGCGTTTTTGAGTTTCTTCAACCGCACTAAAGTCCATGCTTAAATCTACTTGTGCCGTGTAATTAGCAAGCCCTACTACAGGTATTAAAATACTATCAATTTTTTCAAGGTACTCTTGCTCGCGTTTACGCTCTAAATCGTACTCTTTACGAGAGCGAGCAGCTAATGAGCTTTGCGAACCAGAATTTAATAAACGACCATTTTGGTCGGTAACCGTTACGCGGGCTGGCTCTAAACCTTGTACTGCTGAGGCAATCATATCAACAACAGAGTCTACCTCTTCGCGATCAAGCGAACGTCCACGTTTAATTGTTAATACAACAGTAGCCGATGGCTTTTTCTCTCTACGGGCAAATACGTTTTCTTTAGGAATGGCTAACAATACTTTGGCGCGAGTAATATTATTAAGTTCTTCTATTGTACGCGCTAATTGTTGTTCACGGCCATGCTTAAGGCGTTCACGCTCTAAACGTTGGCTTACACCAAAGCCCATGTCTTGCATTATAATATCTGAGCCTGATGCCGGACCTTGCTCTAACCCTTCGCGAGTCATTAGTAGTTTAATACTTTGATATTCACTTTCATCAACCGATACTACATTGCCATCAAGTTGATATTCAATTTGTTGTGCATCTAAAAAATCAAGCGTTTGAATAAGCTCTTCAGTTTGCATTTTACCTAAAGGGCGCATTTCTGGCTGACGAGCCCAAATAATAATAAAAATGGCAATAGCTAAACAAATTGCCAATGCAATAACGAGTGTTACTTGGCGTAATACATCAACACCATTCAAAGCACTTAAATAGCCTGATTTTTGTTCTTGTTGATCATCACTATCGCTTTGGTCAATACCGCCACCAGCAAGTGCAAGGTCTGTAGATTGATTAGATTGCGCCACAATTATTCTCCACTACCTAATTAAACAGGCATATTCATGATTTCTTTGTAAGCTTCAACAAGTTTATTACGAACCTGATATGTAGCCTCAAATGCAACTGATGATTTTTGAGAAGCAATCATTGCCTCAGCAAGCGATACACTTCTGTCACCCATTTCAACTGCTTTTACTTTTTGCCCTGCATCTTGTTGCAATTCATGCACTGTATTTAGCGCATTGCTCAACATATCACCAAATGCCGCTGAAGATGTAGATTGCACTTGGGTTGGCAACTTATTAATTTGGTTATTGCGTCCGGCTTCTAAAGCCATTGATTGCATTTCTTGAAATACAGCACTATTTTGAATTTTCATAATTTATCTCTGACACTGCAATTAACTATTACAGTTAATAAAGCACAAAGCATGCCAAATAAATAAACTATAAAATACAAAAGCTTAGAGTGAAAAATAGGAAGTCATAGTTTTGACGACCCTAAACTTGTAGCCTAAATTTAGGGTTTAAAGAGGATTATGCAGGAAGTGAAATACCTAAATCGCGCATTTGCGCTAGCTTATAACGTAAAGTACGCGGGCTAATACCGAGTGTTTCAGCTACATCTTTGCGCTTACCTTGGCAGCGAGCAAGTGTTTCTAAAATAATGCGATGCTCTTTATCTTTAAGCTCATCTTTGTAACTACCAGTATCTGCTGCAAGTAAGCCTTGCTTAGGCTCATCTGTAGCATATAACTTTTCATCATAATAAGCAGAACTTGGTGTGTTTTGCTCTGCATTTTTATCTGAATTTTGATGTGTTACTTCTGCTGTATTTGTTACGTTCGAAGTCGTTGATGACTCCATTACAAAATTACTAGAAACCAAGTTTTCGATAAAAATGGCGTGTTCGTTTATCGTATTACCCGTTCTCAATATAAGTGCACGTTGAATAACATTATCGAGCTCTCGTACATTTCCGGGCCAAGCATGGGCTAATAATTTTTGCTCAGCATTTTTATCTAGATATGCCATTGGCTCTTTGCTTTTACTGATATGACGTTCAATTAAATGCTTAGCTAACACAATTATATCGCCAGGGCGTTGACACAATGGTCGCCACATCAATGGAAAAACATTTAATCTATAATATAAATCTTCTCTAAACTGATTTTTAGCAACGGCCTCTTTTAGGTCGCGATTACTGGTAGCCAAAATACGTACATTTAGCTGTATTGTTTTTCGACCACCTAAACGCTCTACTTCGCGCTCTTGCAGTACACGTAAAAGTTTAGCTTGCAGCCCTAAGTCCATCTCGGTAATTTCATCAAGTAAAATAGTACCGCCCTGCGCTTGCTCAAACTTACCAGGGCATGCTTGAATCGCACCGGTAAAAGCCCCTTTTTCATAACCAAATAAAGTAGCTTCAAGCATATTTTCAGGAATAGCAGCACAGTTAATAGCAACAAATGGCTCATTACAACGACTCGACTTGTCGTGAATATAACGCGCTAAAACTTCTTTACCAGACCCACTAGGACCAAGCACCATAACGCTTGCTTCAGAGCGTGCTACTTTACTTGCAAGCTCTAATAATTGAATACTGGTTGGATCGGCAACAATAGGACCATCTGTTTCTTTTGGTTTTTCGGGCAGATAACGGCTTACCATATTTAACAGCACTTCGGGTGCAAATGGCTTAGCCATATAATCAATAGCACCTAAACGCATTGCCTCTACAGCATCATCAATCGTCGCGTATGCCGTCATCATCAATACAGGTAAATCGGGATGGTTTAATTTAATACTACGCAGTAAGTCTAAACCACTCATTACGCCCATTTGTACGTCACTTACTACAAGCGAAAAAGACTCTTTTTTAAGTAAAATCATTGCTTGCTCGGCACTATTTGCTGCAACACACTCTATGCCCGACATTTCAAGTGTATCGATTAATGCTTCACGCAAGCCTGCATCATCTTCTACAACTAAAATAGTGTTACTCATAACGATTCCTCTAATTTAGTTGTCGTACGAATTGGTAGTAATAAGCTAAAACAGGCACCACCATGTGTATTATTAGTCACATCAACACTGCCTTGATGAGCGTTAGCAACGGAACTAACAACAGCTAAGCCCAGTCCAGTGCCTTGGCTTTTAGTCGTAAAAAAGGGTTCAAATATTTTATCTGCTTGGCATAAATCAACACCAGGTCCATTATCGCTTACACTAATTCGAACAAAGTCTTGATCTTGCATATCGGTCGATGCGCTCAAATGCACTTTTGCCCCCGTACCAATCACTTGAATACTGTTATGAATGAGGTTTTGAATAGCACTGGCAATCGCGGTCTTATTACCCACAATTTGTATGTCTGGCTCTGGCAAACTTACGTCTAACTCACTTTCGTTAAGCAAAACCATAGCATCTGCGCCAGCTTTAACTTCAGTCAATAATTGCTGCATAGAAACCTGCTCAACCACCTGCTGAGTGCCACTTTTGGCAAATAAAAGCATGTCGTTTACTTGAGTTTCTAAATCTTTTAAACGCGACATTAGTTTAGTTTGAAAATTAACGCGAGATGCTTCTGGTAAACGCTTAGAGCCTAGGTTAGCGGCATAAAGCATTGCAGCAGATAGTGGCGTGCGTACTTGATGCGCTAAAGAGGCAACCATTTTACCCAACGCACTTAGTCGCTGCATATGCGCAACCCGTTTTTGTAAACGACGAGTTTCTGTTAAATCGGTCATTAAAATAAGCTGCCCGGGCTCTGGTGCCAAAGCCGTAATATCAAGCTTAATTAAACGCCCATCTTTTAAAGACACTTCGTGACCATCATCTTGATGTGGCCGAAACGAGCGCTGAATAACGTTAAACCACCTTTCACCTTCAAGCGGTTCACCCAGCATATCCATCGCTATTTGATTCGCTTTAGCAATCATGCCTTTGCCATCGAGTACAACTACGCCCGCAGGCATAGTGTCAACCAAATGTGATAACCAACTTGCTTGCTTACGCAGATCACTTAACTCACCTATGTACTCCTCTTGAAGTAAACATGGGTTATAATGATTTGCAGAAATAAATTGTGGTTTTAACACGCTAGCAAGGGTCATAATCAAATCTCGAACTTATGTAGATACATGACCAAATGCACAATTCATACCAAAATTTATTTATATATTTATCATTTAGTTACAGACAATTTAAAGTGACATAAAAATGACGCACACATAAAGGAACACAAATGAGTGAGCAAATAAAATGCCGTTGCCCATGGCTCGATACAACCAAACCCGACTACGTTATTTATCATGATGAAGAATGGGGTGTGCCACTTTATAACGATACAAAACTGTTTGAATTTATAACACTTGAATCAGCTCAAGCCGGCTTAAGTTGGTACACTATTTTAAAAAAACGAGATGGATATAAAAAAGCATTTGCTAATTTTGATGTACAAAAAGTTGCTAAATTTACACCCGATGATATTGAGCAATTAATGCTTAATGAAGGTATTGTTCGAAATCGTTTAAAAATTGCAGCAACGGTTAATAATGCTAAGTGCTTTATTAAAATACAAAAGGAATTTGGTAGCTTTAGTAAATACCAATGGCAATTTGTCGGCGGCAAACCGCTCGTAAGTAATTTAAATAATATTGAAGACACTCCTGCTATTACAGAGGTATCAATTGCGTTTGCTAAAGATTTAAAAAAGCGAGGATTTAAGTTTTTAGGCCCAACAACGGTATATGCGCATATGCAGGCATGCGGTATGGTTAACGATCACAGTAATGATTGCTTTAGAAAAGCTGAAATTATCGAAACTTATTAATTGCTCTTATTTTTTGTCTTTATTAAATAGTATTTAACTACAAGTAATTAAAAGCTTCGCTTTTTACGCGAGCAAGCTCAGCGTCTACAGCCAAGGTGTAGACTTGTGTTTAACTTGTATACGCGAAGCTTACGTGGCGGCTGGAAATCATAAAGTGAATTGTTTAAAAAGAGGTTAAAAGACGCTGCGCTCTAGAGAAGCAACTCATAAACTGGCTATTAGTTCTCAATTACTCTTATTTTTTGCCTTTATGAAATAGTATTTTATTTTAAGTAATTAAAAGCTTCGCTTTTTACGCGAGCAAGCTCGGCGTCTACCGGTAAAATTTGACGTCGTGGTTAAATTTACTTGTAGACGCAAAGCTTGCTTGCGTTACGGGCAAAGCCCGTAAATTAACTACTCACAAATGGACAATAATAAAAACATTTCATCCTTTATGAATTGCTAATCTCGTGAAAGATTATATTTTTTCATTTTTTCGACCAACGTGGTTCTACGTACACCTAATATTTCGGCTGCGCGAGCCACTACGTAATCATAACGTTCTAACGCTTGCGTTATTAAACTAATTTCAAGCTCAGCTAGGTAATCTTTAAGCTCAATACCATCATTTGGTAGTAACCCACTGCCAGTTTGATTAAATTCAGCCTCAGGCTCATCGTCGTAATCACTAAAACCGGTGCTAAATATGTCGTTAAAGGCATCTTTTTCCATTAACTCTTCGGGGTATTCAGGCTCGTATGCCTCAACCTCAATATAACGATATTTATTTGGTAAATCAGGAATATCGACCACTTTCTCAGGAAACATAATAACCATACGCTCCACTAAATTAGCAAGTTCACGAATATTCCCCGGCCACGCATGCTCTTTTAAGCTCTCAACTGCGCGTTCAGTAAATTTAGCTGTAGAACCTGTTTGGTCGTTAACACGGCGCATTAGCTCTTTTAATAACAGCGGAATGTCATCAGCGCGTTCGCTAAGTGATGGGTTTTCAATAGGAAATACATTTAAACGATAGTATAAATCCTCCCTAAAACTGCCCTCTTCAATCATGGTTTCGAGGTTACGATGCGTTGCAGCAATAACACGTACATCAGCCTGAATAGCTTTAGTACCGCCAACACGTTCATAGCTGCGCTCTTGCAATACTCGCAGCAACTTAACTTGCATTTGCAGTGGCATATCACCTATTTCATCTAAAAACAGTGTGCCGCCTTGAGCAAGTTCAAATCGCCCTTTTCGAGCAGATATTGCCCCTGTAAACGCGCCTTTTTCGTGGCCAAATAATTCACTTTCTAAAAGCTCTGCCGGAATAGCACCACAGTTAACAGGCACAAACGGTCCATTAATTCTTTTTGAAAGTAAATGAACATTACGCGCAACCACTTCTTTACCAGTACCCGATTCACCTAAAATTAAAACATTGGCATCGGTTTTTGCTACCTGCTCAATTAAAAAGCGAACATCTTTTACGGCATCTGTTTCGCCAACAAGTCCGTCAAAGGTTTTATGGGGTTTAGAATGTTTATGCTCGTTAGGAAGCATTCGTTGATACTGCTGGCAGTCGTGGAGTAACTGTGTTGTTACATCATGATTAAACGGCTCACAAATAAGCCCTACAACATTAGCAATGCTTAGTAGTGGTTTAAGCGTTTCACCTATTAACAAAAATGGTAATGTAGGATGGCACTTAATTAAACTTTCGTGATCAAGCGACTGCAATGCACCTAAAATTACAATGCATTCTTTCTGCTGGTACTTTTTACACTCTTGTTCAAAGTTTGTTTCGTTTAATAGTTGTACTGCTTCACCAATAAAAGTGAGTGATGCATTTAAACCTATTGCACGATTGTTATTATTATCTAAAATCAAGATCATAGTTAGCGAGCCGTACTTTCACTAATTTATTTAATTAAACTAAATTGTAAGCCAGTTCAGCATGGATGCAAGCGATAGCGGCAGTTTTTTGACATAAACGCCAAAAAACAGACGGACTAGTTAAAACAATAGTACTTAAGAATTAATCATTAAGTACTAATTATTTAACTAACACTAAAACCACTTTGTTTTAATAAATTTTCGAGATTTTTGTAAAGCTGACATTATTAGTAAATAAAGTCTAATATTAGCTTAAGTACAAAGCGATTGTGCCGATAAATAACTAAGTAAACAAATAAGTCATAAATGCTTGGCACTAATATTGCTACATTATTGAATAAGCTTTTATACAGATTTTTTGTACTGTTTTTTTATATAAGTTTTTATAAAGTTTTTATATTAGTTTTCACATAATTTTTATCGTTCAAATCTAGGATTTTCTCATGGCTCATGCTTCATTAAAAAAATACAGTCAAGTTCGTGCAAGTAGTATTGCCGAAATGACACCTTACGAACAAATAAACCTTATTTTCAGTAATATTATTGGTCGCTTAGCCGCAACTAAAGGGTTTATTGAACGTAAAGAAATTGCAAAAAAAGGTGAGAATATTTCAGCCTGCGTTTTATTACTTGGTGCATTACAAGACGCTCTAAATTTAAAAGTAGAACAAGACCCTAGTATTTCTAACAATTTATTGGCACTTTACGACTACTGCCAACGACGCTTAACGCAAGCGAACCTAAATAACGATATTGAAGCGATTATGGAAGTATCGAGTATTGTTAAAGAAATAAAAGAAGGCTGGGATAGCATTCCTGTTGATCAACGTGTGCCCGCGGTTTAAATTTTAATGATGAATGAAAACAGTGCTTCAAAGCAATTAACGACAAATCAAGCGGAGCATATACAAATGTTGCTCAACAAAATTGAATTGTTAGTAAACGATAATAATGCTGACGAAGCTCAACCTTTTTTAAATACTTTAAATTCAGATTTAAAAAAGTGGTGTGAAAGTAATAACAGCCCTAACACAGAACAATTGCAATCAATTCAACTACGAATAAATACTATTTTAGTAAAAGCTAATAATGCAAAAAACGAGTCATCTAAAGCTATTATTAAACATAAAAAGTATGGTAAGGCCATTAAAGCTTATAAAAATACCTAGTAAACAGACCTAATAAACGACCTTTATTCTAACTAAATTTACTATCTATAGCTTACTATTTGAATCAAAGAATAATACACAAAAAAACCGCTAAGCTTAAACTTAGCGGTTTTTTTATTAACTCTGTAATACATTTAAATCAACTCTTAATTTGATTGCCTAACTACGCCTGGCATATTCTCTAATTGAGCTTGAACATAACTACTGGTGTTATTAAGGCTCGCTACTAATAAATCCATCGCATTATATTGAGCATATAGTCGAGATGATAGCGACTCCATTTTACTGGCAAGGTCCAAGCGATCATCATCTAAATCGTCTAGCTGATTTGTTTTACTGTCTATTCGGTTTTGAATAATACCATCGGAATCTGTATAAAAGCTCATTAGCTCATCAAACGACTGTGCAAAGCCATCATCGTCATCACCTACAAAAAACTGTTGCACTAAATTTACATTAGCGTCTATTTGCTCATCTAGTGTTTCTGTATTTAGGGTTAAAACACCGTAGCGGTCTGTTTCAACACCTAATTGCGAAAGCGATAACGAATTACCATCGCCTAAATCAACTGATTCAGTTATTTCACTACGAAGCTTTGACATAACACCACGAAGTAGTGAGTCACCAGCCATAACACCAGCACCACCTTCACCAGAAGCGCCTAATGTATTACTAAGCTCAAGTAACTCGTTATAACTTGTAATAAAGCTGTTTAACCCAGATTGAATATTGTTATTATTTTCGGTAACCGATATATCGCTTATTTCATCATCAACATCATGCGGTTTTTTAGCTGTGATTGTAATACCGTCAATCACTCCGGCAAACTCATTAGATGAACTACTTACAGTTAGCGAACCATCAATGGTAATTGATGCATCAATTGCTGCAATTATTTCACTCGCATTTTGCACGCCAGCAGAGTCAAATGCCAAACGGGAAAGACCATTCACATCGGTGTTATTACCATCGGTATCAGCAATTTCTATTTTAATTTCATTTTCTGCACCGCTATTTTTAGCGGACATAACCAAATGCTGGCCATTACCATCAGTAATGATAGTTGCATTAATGCTGTCGTTATCGCTGCTATCGTTTATCGCATCTCGAATTTCACTAAGTGTTGCAGTATCTGATACTTCAATATCAAAGCTATTATCACCTGAGGTTAGGGTCATTGTCCCCTCGCCTACCGCTGTATCAGCACCGAATGCTTGCGATAATATTTTATGCTCCGTGGCTAAGTTGTTAACTTTTACATCATAACCACCTGGTTGAGCATCTTCGTCTGCACTTATAGATATAAAATCATCATTACCTGATGTACTGCGTTGCTGGTATTTATCGCTATCACCCAATGCTTCCATTGAGGTTTGTACTTTTTCGAGCGCTGACTTAAGTGCGCCAACGGCAGAAATATCTGTAGTTAACTTACTTTCAGTAGTATTTAAACGAGATTCAGCCGGTGCTTGTTCAGCATTAACTAGTGCATCAACAATGTCTGCTACCGCTAACCCAGAACCTAACCCATTAAATGTAATAGACATACTTCACCTCTTTAAATACTCAAAAATAAACTAACTTAGTATTAGTAATTAGAACCGCTCACTAAACTGTTTGATCAATCAAAATACCTGCCGATTCAGATAATTTAGACACTAAACTTAACACTTCCTCAGAAGGGTATTGCTTAATTACTTCGCCGCTGTTTTTATCTAGCACTTTAATGACATCGCGGCCTGAATCTTCATCAACTTTAAATTGCAAGCTTCGGTTCATTTCGCCCATAAAGTCCTGCAATTGTTGCGCCATTTGTTCTAGCTGTTCGCGCTCTAGCGGCTGAGCTTTTTCATCTTGATTGTTATTGTTGTATTGATTTTGCTGTAACTTTTGTTGATTTTGTGCATCCAGCTGCTTTACATCATCTACCGCTCGCTCAGTTAAAGAGCGAGCGGCTTGCCCTACTTGCTTATCATCACCAGCAGTAGGAGTCGGTAATGTTGTAATTTCTGCGTTTGAAGTAATTGTATTCATAACAGATTCCTATTTGTACTTAATTAAACCAACAATAGCTTAGTTTATATTCTTAAACCACAAAAGGAGGTAGCTAAAGCCACCTCCTTTTTTTAAATACTAATACTGACTTTATGTATTAGTTAGCTAACCATTAAGCTATAACTTTTAACTTATTAACCTAATAAGCTAAGTGCTGTTTGTGGTAACTGGTTCGCTTGCGATAAGATTGACGTACCCGCTTGTTGCAAGATTTGGTTCTTCGTCATTTGTGCAGTTTCAGTTGCAAAGTCTGTATCTTGAATACGGCTACGTGAAGCAGATACATTTTCAGAAATATTAGCCAAGTTACTAATTGTGTGGTCAAAACGGTTTTGAACAGCACCTAAGTCAGCTCTTTGCGAGTCGATATCTGCTAATGCAGCATCAATAACTGCAAGTGCATCTTGAGAACCTACTGCTGTTTTTAAATCAATTTTTGCTACTTCATCTAATGTAGAGTTACCTACGGTTGCTATCTCACCACCGGTAGCACCAACAGTAAACTTATCTGATGACGTCAGATTAACCTGAGAGTCCACTACAGCACCAGCTGCATCACCAAGTGTACCGTTTAATGTAGCAGTACTTGTACCATCACCAACCAGTAATACACCTGCTACGTCAGTTTCTTCAATTAATATGCTGCCAGCATCAGCGTCATACGTTGCGTTTATCCCAGCTTTACCAAGGTCAGATGCTAAATCAGACGCGCTTCCGTTATATGATGATAAATCAAAAGTTTTCTCACCAACAGTCAGTGTGCCCGTATCAGCTGATGACAACGCTGCAATTGTTGCTGTCACTGATGTTTGAGCTTTTATACCAGTTGCCGCTGTATTGATTGCGTCTGCTGTTTCCTGGGCATTTATGAGACTTAAATTTTCAGTTGTATTACCTTTTGGACCAGATAAAACAACCGCAGCAGAGCCTGCTGTAGAGTCGCTAAAAGCCGTACCTGCGGCTACCGTATTATTGAATACAGTGCCACCACCTTTAATAGCATTCTGACCTAGATTATCTGCAGCTATGTTGTTCAATGATACGTTAATTGTTTCATTAGCATTGGCACCAACTTGGAAAGCTTTAGTACCAAAGTCACCATTTAATAATTGCTGACCACCAAACGAGGTAGTTTCAGCTATACGGGTTAACTCTGTTTGCAATGCAGATACTTCTTTTTGAAGTGATTCTCTGTCTTCAGTAGAGTTAGAGCCATTCGATGATTGCAGTGCTAATTCACGCATACGTTGTAAAATACTAGTCGACTCTTGCATCGCACCTTCAGCTGTTTGTGCCATTGAGATGCCATCGTTAGCATTACGTTGCGCTACTGCTAAACCATTTACTTGTGATGTTAAACGGTTTGAAATTTGTAGACCTGCCGCATCATCTTTTGCGCTATTAATACGCATACCCGATGATAGACGTTCCATAGAAGTTGCTAAGTCAGAACCTGATTGAGATAGGTTACGTTGCGCGTTTAATGAAGATACATTTGTGTTTACTGAAATCATAATAAAACTCCTGATTACTTTCGTAATGTTGCTATTTTAATTTAACCAAGAGCTGTCACAAATGTATGCTCAGCTCCGTACTGATTAAGTTAACGGCAGGAGATAAATTATCTTTAGAAGTATTTTAGAAATAAATTAGTTTATCTGTTTAAAAAAACCTAACCGACTGTTTTAAAAGATTAGTTATTTTAAATGAGTTTAAAATACAATTTAAATATTATGCTTTTAGTGATTTTAACCACCTAAAAACAAAAAACGCACTTAATTTAAAGTGCGTTTATGTAGCCAGTTATACATTAAACCAATAATTAGCCACCTAATAAACTAATTGCTGCTTGTGGAATTTGATTCGCTTGCGAAAGTATAGACGTACCCGCTTGTTGTAATATTTGGTTTTTTGTCATCTGTGCTGTTTCAGTTGCAAAGTCAGTATCTTGAATACGACTACGTGATGCAGAAACATTTTCCGCAATATTTGCTAAATTACTAATTGTATGGCCAAAGCGATTTTGAGCGGCACCCAAGTCAGCACGATTTTCATCAATACTAGCTAAGGCTGCATCTATGACCGTAATTGAATTTTGTGCCCCTGCAGCTGTTTTAATATCTATATCTGCTACATCATCTAATGTAGAGTTACCTACGGTTGCTATTTCAACCGACCCACCAACAGTAAACTTATCTGATGACGTCAGATTAACTTGAGAGTCCACCACAGCACCGGTTGCACTACCAACTGTACCGTTTAATGCAGCTGTACTTGCAGCATCACCAACCAGTAATACACCTGCTACGTCAGTTTCTTCAATTAATATGCTGCCAGCATCAGCGTCATACGTTGCGTTTATCCCAGCTTTACCAAGGTCAGATGCTAAATCAGACGCGCTTCCGTTATATGATGATAAATCAAAAGTTTTTTCACCAACAGTCAGTGTGCCCGTATCAGCTGATGACAACGCTGTAATTGTTGCTGTCACTGATGTTTGAGCTTTTATACCAGTAGCAGCTGCATTAATGGCGTCAGCTGTTTCCTGTGCGTTCAAAGCTTCTAAATCTGCGGTTACATTACCTTTTGGACCAGATAAAACAACCGTATCAGAGGCTGCTGTAGAGACGCTAAAAGCCGTACCTGCGGCTGCCGTATTATTGAATACAGTGCCACCACCTTTAATTGCATTTTCGCCTATATTATCTGCAGCAATATTTCCTAACGATACGTTAATTGTTTCATTAGCATTGGCACCAACTTGGAAAGCTTTAGTACCGAAGTCACCATTTAATAATTGCTGACCACCAAACGAGGTTGTTTCAGCTATACGGGTTAACTCTGTTTGCAATGCAGATACTTCTTTCTGGAGTGACTCTCTGTCTTCATCTGAATTAGAGCCGTTAGCAGACTGCAGCGAAAGTTCTCGCATGCGCTGAAGAATATTAGTCGATTCACTCATCGCACCTTCAGCGGTTTGCGCCATTGAAATACCATCGTTAGCATTTCGCTGAGCAACGGCTAAGCCATTTATTTGCGATGTTAAGCGGTTTGAAATTTGTAGACCGGCGGCATCATCTTTTGCGCTATTAATACGCATGCCCGATGATAAGCGTTCCATTGAAGTAGCTAAGCCTTCACCTGATTTAGTTAAGTTACGTTGTGCGTTTAGTGACGACACATTAGTATTTACTGTTAATGCCATTTTACCATCTCCTAGGTTTAAACAGAGTGTGGTTCAACACGATTTAACAGGAACCACTATTCAATAATTTCTTGTTATTACAAAAGCATTTACTGTGCCAACTTTGATTTATTTTTAAGTTGTTGTTTTTATTTATAAAAACAGAAGTTGTTGAATAGTAAATAAAGAGTGAAGCTATTTGGAAGGGAGTGACAGTTTTTTGCCGCAATTTTGTAGCCAATTTTTGCCGCAATTTTGTAGCAAAGTATTGCCGCTTTAAAGTAGGTAAAGCGGCAAAGTATTTCTGGTTATATATAGTCGAACAATGAAAGGTTTGATAAGCGACCAAATGTTGCTTGAGATGCTTGCAGTGCAGTTTCTTGTTTTGTTAGTTCGCTGATTGCCGCTGCCATATCTACTTCTATTAGGCTTGAGCGATTACTCTGGTTTTGAATATCTAGGGCTGCATTAGAATCAGTTACCCTATCTAGTGCATTCATACGCCCACCTAAACTGGCTTGTGTAAACACCACTTGTTCACTGGCGTTTTGCAGTTGTACAACACCATCGGCAAGCACTTGTTGAAAGTCATCGCCTTCAAGCGTGCCATCATTCAAGCCTGTAATAAGTGCTTGTAGTGTATTAAGTACGTTTTCTTTGTGAGGTTCTTCAAGGTTAAAATCGAGTTGGCCAGGCGCGCTACCCTCAAATTGAATTTTCATACCTGCAAACTCAATTGTATTATCAGTAACTTCACCAGTTTGAGGCGGGGTAAGCGACACGCCATCTTGTAAAATTTCGTATGTATCAGGATCGTTTGTTGTCGCACCAGCGGTTGTGACTACACTAAAAGTATTTGCTGTAGGTGAAACTGGAGTCGCTGGATCGGCATTGTATTTAGCTTGATGAAACTTATCAAACTCAGTTTGACCATCAACATACACTGTGCCAGCCGTCACGTTATTAGCGGGTGCGGTTGTAGGAATTGAAGCAACATTTGTGTCTATATTTAAACGCGCAGCCGTTTTTTCAAACGTATCAAAGCCGTTATCACTTGATTTAATGGATACACCTTCAGCTATGGTAATTTGGTGCTGACCTTGATCGCCTTTATAGTTATATTCACCTGATTCGAGCTGATACGGCTGCGTGCTGTCTTGGTAGCCTGAAAATATGAATTTTCCGTCTTCTGAGCGGGTGTTCATTAAATTAGCAAGGGTTTCTTGAATGCCACTCAACTCTGATGCAATCGACTTTAGATCATCTTTGGTGTAAGCACCATTACCCGCTTGTAATGCCAGTTCCTGTGCTTGTTGAATATTAGTATTAATACTCTGTAATACGCTTTCTTCTGTTTCTAGGCGACCATTAAGCTGATTAATATTTTTTGTGTATTGCTCATTGGTTTGTATTTTATTTGAATACAGCATTGCTTGTGAAATATCTGCTGGTGCTTCAGACGTTGTTAAATACTTTTGACCCGTATTAACTCGTTCTTGTGCATTGGCTACACCTTGTTGCCCGTCCAGTATTTTATTAATACTGCTTTGATACATTAAATTATTAGATAAACGCATAATTACCTCGCAGCACTAAGTAAAGTTTCAAAAATAGAACGCGCAGCAGATAAAACCTGCGCTGATGCTGCATAAGACTGCTGAAAACGCAGTAAATTTGCAGCTTCTTCATCAAGGTTTACCCCTGAAAGTGATTCATACCAAGCTTCAGATTGCTGTGCAAGAGCATCAAATGCGGCTCCACTTGTAATTGCTTGCCCTGTCACTACACCTATATCGGTAACCATACCAGCATAGGCTTGGTTAAATGTTTTATGGTTGTCGGCGGTGGAGGTTGTAACAACATTTTGACGTACCAGTTCACCATTTTGCAATTCAGCAAGCTTTAAACCATTTCGGTTATCGTCAAAGCCACCTTCATTAAGTTCTAGTGTAAACGTATCGCCGGTTGCCGGAGTGCCTTCTATATTAAAATCAAAACCATAATCACTATACGGCGCTCCTGCTTGAGCTAAAACATTATTACCTGGCGGTGGAATAATAATTGTTGTTGCGGTATTACTTCCATCCGAAATTTGATATTCGTTTAGGTTTCCCGTTTTAACTAAAGAAATACTGCCGTTAGTTAACGCTAAAGGGTCTGAAGTAAAACTCCCCGTTGTTACATCGGTTACTTCGCCTGCAGAAATAGTGGCTGTTCCGGTATTATTTAAATCGTTAGCTGTTCTAATTGGTGACGCCAGTGCAAGGTCTTCACCACGCCCTGTTGCAAGCGATATACTCGTAGCCGCTTGAGAATTCAGTTTTACTTGAAATTGATCGCCAGCAGCACCCGCACCAGTAATTGCTATTTGTAATCCAAAAGACTCGTCACCATTGATCATTGATGATGCATTTATTACACCACTCGTTGTGTCTGCAAGTGATGGTGTGCCAATTAACTCGCCTTTATTATCAACTGCCTGAATACTTACTTCGTTAGGATTAGCTGTGTAGGTAATAATAAAATCGCTGGCAGGTAATTCATCACCTTTACCGGGTTCAACCGTGGCTGTCATACTTGTAACACCACTGCTATTACTTTGATAAGCAAAAGCATTCACTGTAGGTATGGTAAATATATCTCCACCTAGCTCACCGTTTGCATCCATACCTAGTTTGTTTTGTTCGTTAAATGCATCAGCTATAGCTAAGCCCATTTGACCAATTTGATTTTGTGCGGGCACTAAGATATCGTCTCTAAAAGCAAGTAAGCCGCCAATTTTTCCTTTTAATTTACTAGCATCTATTTCAAGTGGCACAGCCTTGCCACCATTAACATCTAGCGTTAGCTCTTTAAAATTAGGATCGGGATCCCCCGTCATAGAAAATAAATTAAACGAGCCACTTTGCATTACAACGGCTTCGCCTGTTCCCATAAATACAAGTTTTTCGCCATTTGGACCATCAAGTGTTTCAATATCAATTAACTCTGACAAGTCGCGTATTGCTTTGTCGCGCTCGTTATAGGTTGAGCTGGCATCGGCGGCATTACTGGTCCCATTTACAGCAGCTATATCTTGGTTTAAAGAGCTAATATTTTGAATAAGCGCATTAGCTTCATCTGAGAATATTTCTAGCTGTTCGTTCACTACACTTTGCTGATCGAACACAATACCTGATAACCTATCCATTTGATTTATTAAACTTTGCGCATCTGTCATAACCAAAGAGCGAGCAAGCGTTGACGATGGCTGGTTAAGCGCTTCTTGTACGTTATTAAATAACGAATTTATACCTGTAGATAAGCTATTTGCTTCTTCTGAAAATAAGGTGTCGACTCTATTTGCTTCTGTTACAAATTGATCAAAAAACGTTTTATTAGAGGTGTCTCTGTTTAACTGCTCTTGAGCAAATTGATTAAGTAAACGGTAGGTATCGCCTTGCCCTACTTGGTTATCTATTGTGGTTGTAAATTCTGTGCGCTCGCGTACATAGCCTTCGGTATTTACGTTTGCAATATTTTTACTTGTCGTTTGCAGTAACTCAGAGCTTGCTCTTACTCCTGAACTGGCAATATTTAGTAAATCATACGACATGTTACTTTACTCCTTGGCGGATCACATTTGCCGCAATGTCTTTTAATTCAGTACTGTTAAGTACCTGTTTTATTTTGCTGGCATAATTTGGATCGGTTGCATAACCTGCTTTTTGTAGTGAATCTAAAAAGTCGCTCGGTTTTGCTGTATTTTGTAGTGCTTCTTTATAACGAGGGTTTTGCGTCAAAAAATCAACAAAGTCGTTTACGCTCTCTTTAATTGAATCGTAGGCTCTAAAGCTGGCTTGTTTTTTAACCGCCGCGCCTTGCTCAAATTCGAGAGTTACTTTGCTGGCTTTTTCACCTTCCCAACTTTTATCCGATTTAATATTGAATAAATTATTTGAGCTATTGCCATCGCTTTTATTAATAATATGTTTGCCCCAACCAGTTTCAAGCGCCGCTTGTGCAACCATTACAGCTGGGTTTAAACCTATTTTTTTAGCTGCTGTTTTTGCATGCTCCCATACTGAACTTACAAACTCTTCGGCGGTTTCGAATGCAGGTGTAGTTGCTTTTGGCTTTTCGGTACTTGCTTCAACGCTACTAACTATAGGCTCTGCCTTTTTCTCGGCTTGCTCATAAGAAGGTGCAGAACCGATGCTTTTATCGCTAAAAATATCGTTAGTGGTTCTTAGTACAGAGCCTGGCATAAACTTTTTACCATCGGGCGATAACTGCTGAACAATTAAGTCAGCAAGCCCTAATGAACCATTTGATGAGAGTTCTGTTGAGAGCTGTTGATCGTGCATTTCTTGGAAGAATTTTACGCCGCTTGAGTTAAATGGGCTTTCTTTGTCTTCAAATGCTTCGTTTGCTTTACGCATACTTTTAAGCAGCATTTGCGTAAAAATAGCTTCAAATTGTGCCGCCGCTTTTTTGAGTGCAGCTTTAGAGGCATCTGTTGATGCATCGCCACTTGTTAAGGCTTCTTTACGAAGTGAGTTTAAGTTGCCTAAATCAAAAAAGTTTTGTTTATCGAGATGATTTGTTTCCATCAGCTTTTTGACACAATAATGAATAATGCAGTTAAAAATGCAAAAATTGAGCCAGTTGATGTGTTTTTGAATTTATAAGTGGATTATAAATGAGGTTTTTTAGCTTAGCCCTAGCAAGTAAACTGCAAGGGCTAACTTTATTTTTATATTACAACTAGTTGTCCGTTAATTGCACCCGCTTCTTTTAGTGCTTCTAAAATAGCCATTAAGTCGCCTGGTGCCGCACCAACTTCATTAATTGCGCGTACTAGGTCATCTAGGCTTACACCTGGATTAAATACAAATGCACGAGAATCATCTTGCTTTACATCAATAATACTTTGTTGTGTTACTGCGGTTTGACCTTCGCTTAATGGGTTTGGCTGCGATACGTTTTGTTGCTCAGAAATAGTGACGGTTAAACCACCGTGCGTAATAGCTGCAGGTTGTAATTTTACGTTTTTACCAATAACAATGGTACCTGTACGCGAGTTAACAATAATTTTTGCAGCCATATCAGCAGGTTTAAACTCTAAGTTTTCGAGCGTTGATAAGTACGATACGCGTTGCGATGCATCTCTTGGGGCTAGTACACGAATAGAAACAGAATCTAACGCTTGTGCACTGTTAGGACCAACTAGGTTGTTAATTGTTTCTTCAAGGCGTTTTGCTGTTGTAAAATCAGGGCGATTTAAATTAAAGGTAATGTAATCACCTTGCAAAAACGGACTTTTAACAGCACGCTCAACCGTTGCTCCATTAGGAATACGACCAACCGTGGGGGTATTAATAACAACCTTACTGCCATCTAAACCCTGTGCACCTAAACCACCTACAATAAGACTGCCTTGTGCAATGGCATATACATTGCCATCAACCCCTTTTAAAAATGTTTGTATTAGCGTGCCACCACGTAAACTACCCGCACTACCGATAGACGATACGGTAATATCAATTGTTTGCCCTGGCTTTCTAAATGCTGGTAACTCAGCATGTACGGCCACTGCCGCTACATTTTTAATTTTAGGGCTTAAAGTAGAAGGTAATGTAATACCAAAGTTACTTAACATGCCCATAAAGCTCTGTTGAGTAAACTTGCTTTGCTCTCCAGTGCCAGGTAAACCGACCACTAAACCATAGCCAACTAGTTGGTTAGAGCGAACGCCTTCAACCATAGAGACATCTTTAATACGCTCTGCATTTGCCGAAAATTGGCAACCTAGTAAAGCGATTAAACAAAAAACTTTAAATCCATTCATAATGAATGTCCTCTAAAAAGGAAAAAGCGAGCTACTAAAAAAGCGTGTTAACCAACCAGGACTTTGTGCCTCTTGGGTTTGCCCTTTACCTGAGTACTGAATACGCGCATTGGCGATTCGGTTTGACTCAACTGTATTGTCTGAACTTACATCTTGCGGGCGCACTAAACCTTCTAAACGAATAAACTCTTCGCCTGTATTTAGTGTTAGCCATTTTTCGCCGCGTATAACTAAGTTACCATTTGGCAAAACACGCATTACATTTACTGATATGTCGCCCACTAAACTATTTGATTGGTTTGATTTTGAATCACCCGTAAATGAGGAGTCGCTACCAATACCAAACTGAATGCTGTCGCCACCAATATTAACCGGTAAGCCGCCAAAACCAATTACGGGGTCAAGGCTTGCCTCGGTTTCTTTGTCTGTTTCTGTTTTTGCCGCTTTTGTGGCTTGAGTCGACTCTTCTAATTTAACCGTAATAATATCGCCAGTTCGCAGCGCTTTTCTGTCTGCGTATAAATCGTTAGATACGTTTGTGTTAAACAATGAACCGGTTGCAACAACGGGCTCTATATTTGGCTCAGGGTACATTGGCGCGTAGTAAGGGTCGTCTTGCACCACTTCACTATTTTGTGTTGATACGCAACCACTTAAAAATAAAGTACCTGCTGCAAATAACATAATATTACGCATGTTCACCCCTAAACCTTATAACTGTTGATTGATGTAACTCATCATTTCGTCAACTGCCGAAATTACTTTTGAGTTCATCTCATAAATACGTTGTGTTTCAATTAGGTTTACTAATTCTTCAGTTACGTTTACGTTTGATGTTTCAAGTGAACCCTGAATAATAGTACCTAAGCCATCAACACCTGGGTTACCTTGCACTGGCGCACCACTTACTGCGGTTTCGGTGTAAAGGTTTTGCCCTATAGGCTCAAGACCTGATGGATTAATAAAGTCACTTATTGTAATTTGCCCAATAACAACGTTATCGGCTTGTCCTGCAACACGTACTGACACTTCGCCGTCTTGAGAAACTGTGATTGATTGCGCGTCGTCAGGTACATTCATTTCTGGTTGAACAACATAACCTGCGCCCGATGTAACAACTCTTCCGTCGCCATCGGTAGTAAATTGCCCATTGCGAGAATAAGCAATGTTGCCATCTGGTTGGAGTACTTCAAAAAAACCAGAGCCCGAAATCATCCAATCTAATGAGTTTTCGGTGGTTAACATATTACCTTGTGAAAAGTTTTTTTGGTTAGCAACCACTTTTGCACCGGCACCTAACATTAACCCTGATGGCATTTCGGTGTCTTGCGATGAACGCCCGCCCGGCTGATTTATATTTTGATAAAGTAAATCTTCAAATACGGCACGGCTTTTTTTATAACCAACCGTACTCGCATTTGCCAAGTTATTTGAAATAACCGATATATCGGTTTGTTGAGCGTCAAGCCCTGTTTTACTGATCCACAATGCAGGATTCATAATAGTGTCCTCATTTTAAAGTTAAACTACGCGTAACAGCTGATCTTGCGTTTTATCAATCTCTTCAGCTGTTTTCATTAGTTTTACTTGTAATTCAAATTGGCGTTGATGGCTGATCATGTCGACCATTTCGTGAACCGGATTCACATTCGACATTTCTAAACTACCACTTAATACTTTTACATTGGCTGAGGTATCAACCGTTTGATTAGGCTTTGGTCTGAATAAGCCATCGTTACCTTTTTCGAGCTGAGAGCCATTTGCTTCAACTACTTTTAAACGATCAACTTCTTCTAAAAAATTAGCGGGTGCGCCTTGAGGTCGAACTTGAATAGTACCGTCTTCACTAAAACCAATTTTTTCAATCGGTACGGGTAATATAACCGGACCACCTTCGCCAATAACTTGACGACCGCCACTGGTAACTAACATGCCTTCGGCTGTTATGTTTAGCGTACCAACTTTTGTGTAAGCTTCGTTGCCGGATTCATCTTGCACGCTGAGCCATGCGTTATCGCTCATTGCAATATCTAGGTCTCGCCCTGTTTGAATAATCCCGCCCGATGTCATGTTTGAACCTGGACGTTCTTGCATAGAAAATACGCGTGTAGGTAAGCCTTCACCAAATGCTTGCATAGAACGCGCTTGAGCAAAATCAGCTTTAAAACCAGTTGTATTGGCATTCGCCAAATTATTGGCTTTAAGCGCTAATCCTTGTAGGCTTTGCTTGGCGCCAGACGCCGCAATGTAGACCATTTTGTCCATAACATCGACTCACATAAAAAATCTCTGACTTAACAAATGCAAAATAGATGCCAGATTAAAATTGACACAACATTGAGGCGATAAAATAAACAGTAGAAACAAAAAAGGCTGCAAAAATGCAGCCTAAAATACTTAACTGTAGAACGTTTAATTTATTGCAGCTGTAAAATAGTTTGCTGAATTGTAGAGTTAACTTCAAGCGCTCGAGAGTTAGCCTGAAAATTACGCTGAGCACTAATTAAGTCAACTAGTTCATTTGTTAAATTAACGTTTGATTGCTCAAGTGCTGATGAGTTAATAGACCCTAACGTACCAGAGTTTGGTTCACCCGCCATTGGCTCGCCAGATGTCAAACTTGATTTCCAAGAAGTATCACCTACTTGTTGCAAACCTTGTGAGTTTGAAAAACGCACCATTGCTACTTGACCTAAAAATGTTGAGTCGCCATTACTATAAGATGCAACTACTTTACCGTCGGTACCAATATCAATACCGGCTAAACGACCAACTGTTGCACCGTCTTGCTCAAGTGCTTTTACTTCAAAGCTACTTGCATATTGAGTTGGTATTTTATTTGCTGAGCCGGCTTCATCGCGCCAACTTACATTTATATTTTCAGAAAAACTAGCACCGTTATCTAATAGAGTGCTCATTCCTGCTGCCGCACCTGAAGCTAAGGCAACATCATCAAACGTTGTAGCTGGAGACGTTACATCTGGCAAACCTGCCGATGTAAAAGCAAGTGTGTCGATAGGAGAATGAGCACCAGCCGCTGTTTCAGTTCCACTAGCATCGAAATTTTTACCGTCTAATGTTCCGTAAACTTCCCATGTATTTGCTGTAGTAGCAGGATCTGTTTTCACAAAATATAATTGTAAAACGTGTGCTTCACCTAACGAATCATAAACAGTTGTTGATGTAGAACTGTTATAAGAAGCACTCGTACCTGAGTCAAAAGGCGTAACTGTTGGCTGCGTACTACGTGAATCTAAATTAAATGACGAATATATTTGAGTTGTTGCACGTGGCGATCCTGAAGAATCTGGTATTTGTAATGGAGATGATGTACTCAAACTTACAGATGTTGTATCACCTGTTGATTCGTCTACCGGAAACCCTTGTAAAAAGTTACCTTTTGCATCCACTACAAAGTTGTCTTCATTTAATTTAAATGCACCGGCACGCGTATATGAAAAGTCTTGCGAACCTAAATCTTCACTCATCGCAAAGTAACCTTCGCCCGTGATTGCTAAATCAAGTGAGTTATTAGTAAATTGTAATGAACCCTGGTGAAATTGCTGAGCAACCGTAGTCGTTTGCACGCCGTCACCATTTTTAGTGTTTCCTGAGCTAAATACAGATGATGCATATACATCAGCAAACTCAGCACGTGATTCTTTAAAGCCAGTAGTATTAACGTTTGCAATGTTATTTGCAGTAACGTCTAAATCTTTTTGAGCGGCAGCTAGGCCGGTTAATGCAATATTGAAACTCATAATTCACCTTTAACCTGTTAATTTTTAGCCTGCTGACAGGCGAAATATACTTAAAATTTTTACGCGATTTCTGCTACATCTGTCAGCCTAACCGCACCTTCTTTAGTATTAATTATTATGCCGCTGGAGCCATTAATATTAACACTCTCAATATTTTTAAACGTTGCTATTGGTAAGCTTGAAAACTCACCATTAGTACTGCCTTCAGCAGATACTGTATATTCACCTTCAGGTAAACGTTCACCTGCATCATTTTTACCATCCCATGCAAAGCGTACTGCGCCTGCAGACTGAGATCCTAAATCAATGCTTCGCACTAATTGACCTGATGCATCTGTAACGCGCAACGTTAAACTTTCAACAGGGTTTTCAGCAACAATAGAACCTTTTGCGTCATCTGTTTCATTTAAATCTAATGTATTAGATTCTAGTAACGCTTGTTTACCTACTAACGTCGACGCTTGTAGCGCTGAGTTTGAGGTCATTGATGTGGCAAGTGATTCAAAGTTTGAATTCAAATCACTAATTCCTTGCGCCATGGTAAAGCTGGTCATTTGCGCAATCATTTGATCGTTATCTGCTGGGTTACTTGGATCTTGAAACGACAGCTGTTGTGTTAACAGCGAGAAGAAATCTTCTTGGGTTAACGCATCACTTTCTTCTTCAGTTGAAACTGGCGTACTATCTTGCCAACGTAAAGAGTCTAAATAGGATGAAGATGTGTTTATATCGGTACTCATAACCTACCCTCGGTTACCGCTGACCTAGCAGCAGTGTTTTACTTAACATTTGCTTAGCTGCATCTGCAACTTGCACGTTTGTTTCATAAGAGCGAGAGGCAGAAATCATATTAGCCATCTCCTCAACAACATTAACGTTGGGTTTATAAATATAACCATTTTCATCCGCACTTGGATGATTTGGATTATATTCAATTTGTAATGGTTTGTTGCTTTCAACAATACCCAATACTTTAACGCCAACAGCGGAGCCCTGTGGATTACTTGCTGATGCTGACGCTTTGGTAAGTTCAGCAGCAAATACAGGTTGTCGCGCTCGGTATGTTTTGTCTTGAGAAGAACTAATCGTATTAGCATTAGAAATATTACTCGCGGTGGTATTTAAGCGTACATTTTGTGCGCTCATACCCGAACCAGCTATATCAAATACATTATATAAACTCATAATTTTTATCCTTGACTACCGAGTGCTTTATTCAGACCTTTAAACCTGCCGCTTAAAAACTGCAAGCTTGCCTGATACTCCATAGCATTCTGTGTATACAAGTTCCGTTCCACCTGTATATCAACGGAGTTACCATCACCTGTATCTGATTGATTTGGCGAGCGAAATAATTCTGAATCACCCATACTGCGAGTACCACCACCAATGTGTTTATCGTTAGTGCGTACCATTGTATTGCCGCTTTGCTGGTGTGATCTTGCCGCTTTTAATGCTGAGGCAAAATCTATATCTTTTGCTTTGTAGCCCGGCGTATCAGCATTCGCAATATTAGTTGCAATTACTTCTGCTCGTTGTGAACGGATCAACATAGCCTGCGGATGCACACCTAATGCTTTATCAAAACTGATAGCCATAACCATCTCCAAAAAATTGACTTGCCTTAAATAAAGCAAAAAATAAGCCATTTATATTAGAAGAACAGTTATTTTTGTAAGGTTATGTATTAAAAAGAAAAACGACACATAATGTGTCGTTTTAGAAGGAAGGAATAAACGTTATAATTTCTTTTGGTAAATAATACCGGGGTTACATCGCACCATATCAAATTCGTCACTTAACCCAGCCATCGACTCCGATGCACCTAAAAATAAGTACCCTTTAGGATTTAGCGCTTGAGCAAACTGTTTAATAATTTTAGCTTTTATTTCAGGTGCAAAATAAATCAATACATTACGGCAAAAAATAACATCAAATTTGCCCATCAATGCATACGAATCGAGTAAATTTAAATGCCTAAAACTGACTTGTTTTTTTATTGTGTCGTTTACTTGTGCCATACCATTGCCGCTATCTTTAAAAAACTTTTTACGACGTTCAGCCGATAAACCTCGCGCTAAAGCAAGGGCATCGTATTCAGCATTTTTACACATATCAAGCATCGTATTAGAAATATCAGTGCCTATAATTTGCGCACCCATACGTAATACGCCTGGCTTTTTTACTTGAAACTCAGCAACCGACATTGCAATAGAGTACGGTTCTTGACCTGAAGAGCTTGCAGCAGACCAAATCTTTAATGGTCGTCTTAATTCTTTAAACTCAGGAAATAATTTACTTTGTAATAACTCAAATGGATATTGATCTCTAAACCACAATGTTTCGTTAGTGGTCATTGCATCAACAACTGCTGCACGAAGCTGTCGCTCATGAAGCCCCATCGTTTTACTCACTAGCTCTGATAAAGATTTTACATCAAACCGAGTCATTAGTGGTGCAAGTCGACTTTTAACTAAGTATTGCTTGTTTTCACCTAAAACAATACCGCATTGCTGCTCTAAAAACGAACGAAACTGATCGTATTCACTTTGCTGCAAGTCTTTATTATCCAAGTTAAAGCCACCTTTTTAAATTAATCACAACTAACCCATTTTTTAACAGCTGTTGCTAATTCATCTGGGTTAAATTTAGCAATAAAATCATCTGCGCCTACTTTTTCAATCATAGCTTGATTAAAAACGCCGCTTAATGATGTATGTAAAATAACATGTAATGGAGCGAGCTTAGGGTCAGCTTTTATTTCTGCCGTTAGTGTATAACCATCCATTTCAGGCATTTCAACATCTGAAATAAGTAGCGCTACGCGCTCTGTAATATCATTTTTACAATCAAGTTCTGCTATTTCTTTTAACCTGATTAAAGCTTCTTTACCATTTTTAGCAAGTTCTGTTTGTACGCCTAACGGCTCTAATGCACGTTTTACTTGATTACGCGCTACGGCAGAATCATCAGCAATAAAAACAATTCGCTCACCTAAATCTTTTTGAATGTCGCCACTGGCAGCCACTTCAGCACTTACTTCGGTGTTAACAGGGCAAATTTCGTTAAGAATTTTTTCTACATCGAGAATTTCAACTAATTCGTTTTCAATCTCGGTTACGGCTGTTAAATATGAATAACGCCCAGCACCTGATGGTGGTGGCATTATTTTTTCCCAATTCATGTTAACAATACGCTCTACCCCGCCGACTAAAAACCCTTGTACAGAGCGATTATATTCGGCAATGATAATAAAGCTGTCTTTAATGTTTTCTATTGGGCGCCCACCTACTGCCATCGATAAGTCGATAACTGAAATAGTTTGACCTCTAATGTGCGCAACACCACGAATATAGGCATTTGATTTTGGCATACTTGTTAGTGGAGGACATTGCAGTACTTCTCTCACCTTAAATACATTGATACCAAAACGTTGCCGTCCTCTGAGCTTAAACAATAGTAATTCTAGGCGGTTCTGGCCAACCAACTGAGTTCGTTGGTTTACTGAGTCTAAAATACCTGCCATTCAAATCTCCTAAAGAAAACAAATAATACGGAACGATAATTGCTTTCTATTTATTAAGCTTACATAACATCACGGGAGCGTCTTCTTTTTGACGCCAAATATTTATACCCTGTTTGAAACCATAAGCATAGTCGAAACATTATGAGTTTGTTAAAAAAAGTCAGAAGATACAGTGTTTTCTATTTTGTTGCTAGCCTCTGTTTAGCATTCCCCCTTCACGCAAAAATATTCAATAAAGATTTATTGCAAGAGATGGCTGTAAGTTATGTAACAACAAAAATTGGTGATATCGACAATAATAAAATGCAAATAAGTGCATTGCCATTAGACAGCCGAATTCCTGATAGAAACTGTGATATGGCACCCGAGTTATCTACAAATAGTGAGCCTCCTTTTAATCGGCAAGTTACTTTACAAATAAAATGTAATGACGCTCAAAATTGGGCTCAATATGTTCATGTAAGAGTTATTGAAATGGCACCAGTTGTTGTTGCTAGTTCAAATTTAACGCGAGGAGAAGTCATTACAAGCTCTCACCTAAGCGTAGAAATGAAGCCAACTCATTTTGTAAGAATACAATATTTAGATGATCCTAAAATGCTTATTGGCAGCAGAAGTAAGCGTAATATTAGAAGCGGTATGCCAATATTACTAAGCCATATTTGTATGGTGTGTAAAGGAGACTCAGTAAATATTTATGCAAACCTTAAAGGGCTCAAAATTAAAACTTCTGGCGTTGCATTAGAAGATGGGACCATTGGTGAGCAAATACGAGTTAAGAACAAAAAAACAGGTAAAGTTTTAAATGCGCGAGTAGATGGTGTAGAGTCTGTGCAAGTGAATATTTAATTTAGATTTATGCTAAAGTATCCTGCGTATATGCCGATAAACTGGCATAAGTTGGGTAATATACAGGTTTATTATTATGGTTAATCAAGTTAGTTCAGGTAATCAACAAGCAAACGTTTTAACTAATGCTAAGCAACAAAAAGTTGATTTACAAAGAGATAATGCAAATACACAAGCTGCTCAGTCTGCTACACCTAAGGCTGCAAGCGATTCTGTTAGCTTAACTCCACAAGCTCAGCAATTAAAAACATTACAAGATAAAGCGCAACAGTCGCCTGGTTTTGATGGTGATAAAGTTGCTGAACTAAAAAAAGCAATTACCGAAGGCAAGTACCAAATAGACAGTGAAAAACTTGCTAAAAATTTAGCTGACTTTGAGTTTAACGTTTATGGCTGATCACAATGGTTTAATTACGATTAAACTAAATGAGCAAGTTGATTGCTTAGCATCTTTACATTCTTTATTGAATGACGAACTTACCGCGATTGCGTCTCGACGTGGTGAAGGTTTAAAAGAAATTGCCCAACAAAAAATGTCTTTTTTAACCAAGCTAAGTTCGCTCGATAAAGAATTAAGCAAATTGATAGCTAGCAATAATGAACAAGCCGAAGATATACCTGATTTAATTTCATTAGTTCGCAGCAAGCTGGAACAATGCCAAAAACAAAATAATGTTAATGCTCATGCTGCCCGCCAAGCGCAACTAAGTGTTAAACAATTAAAAGAGATATTAATTGGCGCACCAACGTCAATGACCTACGACCAAGCCGGTAAATCTGTAAATACCGAGAGTAAGTTAGTACACAACTTAAAAGCTTAGTGCTTTAAACCTAGATTATATAAAAAGCCCTACTGATAGCATCAGTAGGGCTTTTTTGCTTAATGATTAGCTATGCAAGCGCTCTATATTAAAATGAGTACTTCAACTTATTACATTAAGTAATACTTTAATCAAATTGGCATTATAACCTTGCACTAAAACCCACCTTAAATATTTTTAAGGTGGGTTTCGTATGTTAAATATCAGTTTGATTGTTACCATTTTCTATTAGGTGTTTTATCAACTCCTCTGATTGAGTTTGTACATCACTTGCAGGTGTTGTAGCTGCAGGCTCTGCATTTTGCGATGGCTTATACTCAATATAGGAACCCTCATCATCAAGGAGCTTAAGAGCAACAAGCTGATCTGCATCAGAATCAACAATTACATCGTTAATATTAAGTGGCTCTGCAGAACCTATTTGTACAGTTTGTTCTGACGTTATTGATAAACTGCTTAAATTACCTAAATCAATAGTCTCACTGCTTAATACGTTGTTGCTTGATACGTTGTTGCTTGATACATCATTAGGCGCTGTCTCATCCAATGCTGATTCTTCACCAAACGAAGTTAGTACATTGGTGTCTGGAGATGATTGAATATCTGATGTAGTCGGTATTTCAGTACCTTCACCATCAATGGTTGTGGTATTACCTGCTTCGTCTTCAAATATAATTCTGACATCGTTTAGTCCTAAACCTAGAAGTTCTAGAGCACCTAAGTTGAGATCAATACTAGTAAACTCCCAACTTCCATCGCTTTGCACTGTCGTTGTTTTATTTCCAATACTTAAGCCAAGTAGTAACGAGTTATCTAATGTAACTGTCGTGCCGGGCTCTGCATCTGTAGTGCCATGAAAACCTACAACAGCTATCTTTATAAGTCCTGTAAGCTCGTCGAGTAAATAATCAACCTCAAAATCATTTACTATAGGTGGTGTAGTATCAATAACCAATCCAGATATACTACCGCTTGAAGTTGTATTACCTGATGTATCAGTTGCTACAGCTGTTACTGTGTACACCCCGTCAGCTAAGTTAGTATTAGCTGTTACGCTCCATTCACCCGATGCATCAGCAGTTACTGCTTCAGTTGCCTCTGTAGCGCCACTAAAGGTCACCGTTACTGACTCACCAGGAGCGGCTGTACCTGTTATAACTGGGTTTTGATCTGTAGTTAGTACCAATCCTGAATCAATTGTAATACCTGAGTCAATTGCGCTACTTGATGATTGCGTACCAGTATTACTTGCACCATCAACAATGCTTACATCAACGCTGTAGTTGCCCTCAGGAAGTACTTCTGCTGATATCACGCTCCACGTCCCATCAGCATTCACATTTGTTTGAACACTGTGCGAAGCGCCTGCAGAATCTGTAAACATAACTATTACAGCCGCACCTGCAAAGCTTCCAGTTACAGAACCCGTAATGGTAGGCGTTGTATCTTGCCCTACTGTAATTGGGTCTATCACTACAGTTGGTGCTGTGTAATCGGTACTTGACACCATAGTATCGCTAGCAGAGTTACCCGCTGTATCGCTTATTGATGCTATTGCACTAAAGCTACCTTCACTAAGCGTGGTGGTAGCTGTTACTGACCATGTGCCACTTCCTGAAACTTGAGCGGTAATAGTTTGTGAATTGTTATTAGCATCGGTAATAACAACACTCACATTTGTACCTGCTGGTGCATCGCTTGTACCTGTAATTGTTGGTAACGGGTTATTAGTAACAGGTAACTGGTTAACTTCAACTGTTGGTGGTGTTAAATCAATAATGCCACCTAGGCTTGTAGAACTTGTAAGCCCTAAGTTTTCAACTGTAGCACTTACAGTAAAGGCACCTTCAGCTAATGGTGTTGTAGGTATTAGAGTCCATACACCTGCAATAGCTTGGGTGTTATATGTCGTTGCTGTACCGCTACTATCGGTAATAACTACCTGTACGTCACCTGCTAATATATCTGTGGTACCTGTAATTGTTGGCGTTGTATCGCTTGTATCTACAATTTGATTAATTAACAAACCTGGTAAGGTTGTACTAATAGTGCCCGTTTGAGTAACTGTTGTTATATTCCCAGCATCATCTGTACTTATTGCCTCAATTGTTAAGTCACCTTCAGCAAGTAAAGGAGTAACAATAAGCCATGTTCCGTCTCCTAATACCGAAGTGGTAACTACATATAATGTATCTGTAGAGTCAGTAATATTTACGGTAATTAAACTTCCTACCTTTTCATCGCTTGTCCCTTCAATAGTAGGTGTTAGTGTATTAAGTACACCAATTGCCTCAATCACTAGCATTGGGGGTAAAGTGTCTATCGTTACTAGCTCAGTGACCGACTGCCCTGTATTACCTGCCGCGTCAGTTATACTTGCAGAAACAGTATATACACCATCTGATAAGCTAGTAGTTACTAAAGACCACTTGCCATCGCTACCAATTAAGGTATTAAATACGGTTTCGTTGCCATTACTACCAATAATAGTTACATCAATGTCTGTACCTTCAGGCTCTTCAGAACTGCCTGAAATAGTTAATATATCGGTATTGCTAATAGCCAATGGCAAAATACTCACCACAGGTACTAGTGCATCAACTACAAATACGAGAGTATCGGTAACTACGTTTCCTGCACCATCGGTAATACTCACATTAGCAACGTGTTGCCCATCAGTTAATACATCTAGTTGAAGTGTGAATTCCCCAGCAGCATTAACTGTCGTCTCTATTACTGAGCCACCATCAAGCTGAATTTTTACCACACCGTTAATTAGATCACTAGTACCTTGAATGATTGGCATTGAATCCGATGTTGTGCCAATAACTTCTAAACTTAGGCTGGGAGATAATGTATCTACAACCTCGGTCAATAAGATTGTTGTTGTTAAACCAACCTCATTTACTATATCTACGGTTGCATTATATGTACCTTCAGCCAATGATTGAGGTACTTGCACAGCCCATGAGTTATCGGCTTGTACTATAGCAACTAGCTCTTGTACTGCATTTTCGCTATCTACCACTTTAACTAGCACTTCAGTGCCTGGTGCTTGGTCGGTTGACCCACTAATTATTGGTAAGTCCCCCTCTCCAGTTACAAAGTTAACTACTGCATCTAATAACGGTGTTGTGTTATCAATATCTGCTGTCGTTATCGTCGTTGTATTACCCGCTTCATCTGTAGCTGATGCTGTGACTGTAGACAAGCCTATAATATTAATTGTCAAGCCAAGTAATTCCCAATCACCATTAACATCGGTGAGTACTTCATAAGTACTATCAACTAAACTTCCTGCTAACCTAGTTGTTACTGTTACAGTTTCATTAGGGCCCAAATCAGAGGTACCCGATAGTGATAGTATGCCCCCAACTAAGAACGAAGGCACTATTGTTAGCTCTGGTCCTACTGTATCAATCTCGCCACCGGTTTTACTGTCAGTAGAAGTATTACCTGCCGCATCGCTAATAGTTGCACTAACACTGTAAACACCGTCAGCTAAAATATTATTAGCAGCCGCTTGCCAGTCTCCATTGCCATCGGTTTGAACGGTCATTTGATGAGAAACTCCAGCAGAATCAGTAAAGGTAACAATAACGTTTGTATTTGCCTCGTTAGACGTACCTGTAATCAATGGAGTGCTATCTTGAGTTAGTATTAATGAACTTTGATTAATACTAATCTCTGGTGCAATGGTATCTATAGTTGCTGTATTTGTTGCGTCCCCGGTATTACCAGCGCTGTCAGTAACAAATGCTTCAACTGAATAATCTCCTTGTGAAAGAGAGCTACTTGCCTCTACAGACCATATACCTCCAGTTTGAACCGTTGTATTTACAGTGTGCTCATTACCTTGTGCATCAGTGAATACCACTGCAACAGCATCACCCACATTGGCACCTGTCACACTTCCTGAAATACCTGGGGTTAAGTCTGTACCTCCAACAATATCGTTAATGGTCACAACTGGCGCTGTTATGTCAACTTCCCCTGTAATACTTGTGTTTACAGGATTACCGGCAGTATCTGTTGTTGAAGCTAAAACCGTGTAAGTGCCCTCGCTCAACTCTGTACTTGCAGCGACTGACCATATGCCATTTGCACCAACCGTAGCATTAACCGTTTGCTCTGCACCTAAGCTATCTGTAATTAAAATAGCGACTATGGCGCCTTGTGGAGCTGTAGTTGTGCCTGAAATTGTAGGCGTAGTGTCATTAGACGTTACCGGCGGTGTAATATTAAGTGCTGGTGGAGTTAAATCGATCACGCCCTCGCCCGCTGCATTACTCGTTAAGCCACCTTCAGTCACACTTGCCGAAACAGTAAACTCACCTTCAGGAAGAATACTTATCGCATCAACACTCCAAATCCCGCCTACTACCGAAGTAGTTACAGTATGTGAAATGTTATTAACGTCAGTTATAACGACCGTAATTTCTGTGCTATCTGCCGCACTACTTGTGCCCGATATTGCTGGTGTTTGATCGTTCGTATCAACAATTGTATTAATATTGATTGTAGGCGCATTGGTATTTAACGTTGCGGTACTATTTGCAACTGATTCATTCCCTGCGGTATCAGTAACACTTGCAGAAACTGTAACTTCACCATCAGTCAGTGCGTCGGTTATATCTACACTCCAATCACCTCCTGCACCAACAACAGTTGTGTAAGTCTCGGTACTATCTCCATCGGTCACAGTTACTGTAATACTCGTGTTTTCAGGTTCATTGGATGTGCCTGAAATAGTTGGCGTGCTGTCATTAATTGTACCTAATGCGTTTATAGAAATACTTGGTGCTTGAGTATCAATAAAGCTCGAGCCTGTATCCAAACCTTGATTGCCAGCATCATCGGTAATACTTACCTCTACATCATAATTGCCATCTGGCAAGCTTGGCGCCGTAACTTGCCAATCGCCGTTAGCATCAACTATTGCGGTTAAAATGTGTGTGTCATTATTGCTATCTGTAATGACTATATCGACCACCGTATTCTGTGGTTCAGTTGAAGTACCACTTACAATTGGTGTATTAGTGTTAAATACAGTTATATCATTAAGTACAATAATAGGTACTTGGGTATCAATTGTTAAATCAATAGTCGTGCTGCTGATATTATTAGCGTCATCGGTAATACTTACTTGCGCCGTATAATCACCATCAACAAGTCCTACGGGGACATCTACTTGCCAATTGCCATCAGTACCCACAGTTGCTGTTAGTGTTTGACCACCAATAATAATGCTTACATCTGCACCTATCTCATTACTTGTGCCTGAAATTGTAGGTGTTGTATCTATTGTCGCGTTAACTTCGTTCACAATTAATGTAGGATCAACACTGTCTATTTCACCTTGAGCCTGCTGCGTTGTTAAGTTACCAACACTGTCTCTAACCTCTGCAACAACGGTATATTGACCTTGCGCTAGCTCTGCAGGTACAGCAACAGACCAGTCGCCACCGGCTTGAACTGTCGCAGTAAACGCTTGGCTTTCTCCTTCACTATCAGTCACTGTTATATTAATTACAGTGCCTTGCCCCATATCGGTGGTGCCGCTAATTACTGGCGTACTGTCATTAGATAAAGCATCGACACTAACGGTTAGGTCTGGCGCTACGTTATCAAAATCAAGTGTATTAACTGATGCAATATTACCAGCTGCATCAGTTGCTGTTGCAGTTACATAAGCAAGATTAAGTAAAGGCACAGTTATGTTTGCAACACCCCATGAGCCATCAGCATTCGTTGTTGCGGTGTAAGTTGCGCCAATTAACCCACCAACTAAATGCTCTGTAATAGTGATCACAGAGCCTCCTGGTAAATCCGATTCCCCGGAAAGAGAAACCAAATTACCTGTTGCAAATGCAGGAATAATTCTCAGTTCCGGTGGGGTAACATCCACTTCACCTGTACCACTAACAACAGTGGTATTTTGTGCGGCGTCGGTCATGCTCACGCTCACCGTGTAACTGCC